>CAMNHD010000131.1 GCA_946538875.1 uncultured Treponema sp. | reverse complement strand
AGATCGAGACCATGGCGCACTATAAGGCGGCGGAACATTTTCTGCCCGTCTTGAATTTTAGATAATCAAGCCAAAGCACAGGCTTTTTGTCCTGAGTCCAGAAAATCTCATAGTCAAGTGGAGAACCTTCGCGTTCAGTAAGGGGGTAGGAGCCGTTCATAGTGACGTAGCCGTAGCCACCCTGCTTTACAGAATACCATGTCACCAGATTGTCGTCCTTGATGACCACAAGCTGGGTACCGCTCTTGTCCAGCCAGAAACGGTCACGCTCAGAATTAAAGTCGGAAGTCAGACGGCCGACAAGGCTTCCGTTACCGATAAGCGCCGCGTAGAGTCCTCTTGTGTAAAGCTCAGTCTCCTGGATTTTATAGATGATGTCGTCCACCAGATATGCAAGGTTTCCCTGGCTGGTCCACTGAACGGAATTGATTGTGCCGGGACCTATGCGGTGAAGGGCATCAGAAAGCTGAACAGTGCTGAAAACAGTTGCAGGAGTCTCAAAATATACAAAGCCGTCCTTTTCGTAGAGCAGGGCCTTTGAATCAGGCGCCCACTTTACAGACACGCCGCTGTATGACATGGCACAGTTTTCGCAGAGAACGGCTGTCCTTCCGCTTGCCACATTCTGTATCACCAGTTTGCCCCTTGCGCCGGAAGACTTCTGCACGTAGCAGAGCCACTGACCGTCAGGACTCACCGACATGGGGGCAGTTCTTGAATATTCAACAGGTATTCCGTCAGCCTTGAGCTTCCACACAAGGGAATCATTCTGGAAACTGTAAAGGGCCGTGCCGTAGCGGTTGCGTATCTGCACCGAAGAGCCGCCGTTTATCAATTCCATCTGCTCAGGATAGCATGTAAGGAGACTGGGACTTTCCTTGACAGAGTTCTTAGTTAGCTGCGCACTAAAAAGACTCTGGTACACGGGTGTGCCGGGAACTTCATGGCGGACGCTGAACAAAAGCGTATTCTCCGAATTCAAATCAAGTCCGCCGAAACTCACCTTTGCGTAAAGAGGAAGGGATGAGAGTACCGCACAAACTATTATCTTACAAATCTTCCTGGACATGCAGTTCATAAATCAATCCTTAGCGTAAAACTGTCTGGGGGTCAACCAGCTTTCCGTTTTTGTAGACAGAGAAATGCAGATGCGGACCGGTTGAATACCCGGTGCTTCCTACAAGACCAAGCTGTGTGCCCTGACTTACCGAGGCTCCCTTCCTGCATGTAATCTTTGACATGTGGCCGTAAAGAGTCTGGTAACCGTCGTAGTGGGTAACAATGACGTAATTTCCGTATATATTGCTCCATCCGGTAAAGGCCACCTTTCCGCTCATCGCAGACTGAATCGGGGTACCAGTTGGACAGGCCATGTCAATGCCGCTGTGCCTGCTTGGCTTGTTGGTAAACGGGTCCTTTCTGGGACCAAAGAGAGAAGTCAGACGGTAACGGGCAGCAATAGGACTCTTGAAGACTTCGCCCATGACCCTCTGGAGTGAAAGCGGGTCCATCCTTGCACCCGGAACAAATAACTCCTGACCAACATGAATCATGTCGGACTCCAGGTCATTCACATCAAGCAGATCCTCAACCGGTATCGAGTAGCGAACACTCAGCCCGGTAAGGCTTTCTCCGGAAGAAACCTTGTGAATCATTCCGTCAATTGAAGGGACACGGAGTTTCTGCCCGGACATAAGTCCCCTTACGTTGTCGATATTGTTTGCCGCAATAATCGTGGAAATATTTGAAAGCCCGAACTTTTTGCTGAGACCGATCACCGTGTCTCCGGCCTTTACAGTATAAGAAGACCAGGAAACAGGCTGCTTGAACGAAACGGTCCCCTTTTCCGGAACGAGAGACAGTCCTCCCTCGCCAAGAATATTGCCTTCCACATCGTAGTAAAGTCCTCCGTCCATTGCAAAGCTGAGCATAGCCTGGTCAAGCACGTCAAGACGTTCCGCATCCGGGGCAAGCATTCCCACTGAACGAGCAAAAGACTCGTTGTAGCGGATCAAGCGCAGTGTGACCACAGGTGTTGCCGCAAAGATTCCAAGCACCATGGCAAAGAGCAGCGCTCCCGCAACAGTCCTGGGATTACGGCGGCAGCAGTCTGCAAAGCGGCTGAATGCAAGCGGTACGGATTTCCAGGAAAAGACTTTTACGCCGGGCATAAGGGAAGGAACAAAGGCTGTCCTCCTCAGCGAATTCTTCCATATAATCAGCTTTTCAAAGAAGATAGGCCTACGGCTTGCGATGGCACTTGTAGAGAAACTGTTTTTTCCTGAATAGTTGTATATTTCCATACTCTAAGTATCGACATTCTTTTCCTTACATATTAGAATATTACTGATTCAACGGATTAGTGACATGCCAAGCAAGATATCGAAACATCTATTCGTTTTTATAGTACTAGGAATATGTATAGGAATCCTCATAAAACTATTTGTCTTTGAAGTCCTGACAGTAAAGGGAAGTTCAATGGAGCCGAGCCTAAGCGAAGGAGACAGAATAGTACTGGACAAGCTGAGCTACGGAATAGCACGCCCCTTTGGGGATTCTCTCCTCTGCTCATGGAAAAAGCCGCGCCCCGGACAGGTAATAGCCTATGAATACAAAAACCGCCTTGTTATAAAAAGATGCATTGCCGTTGGTCCCGTTCCACTGGATTATTCTATCGATTCGGGTTATACTCTTACGGTGGGACAGCAGAAGATTCCCCTGACGCAGGAACAGTACCATAAGATGTACCTCAGCAGAGAAGTCCCTGAGGGAATGGTTCTTGCGGTGGGAGACAACTACAGCTCTTCCATTGACTCAAGGAACTACGGTTTTGTTCCTGTAAAAAATGTCTTAGGTAGGGTTCTTGGCAAATGAATGCATTTCTAAAAAAGCGGCGCGTATGGATTATCTTTGCACTTTGCATAATCCTGCTGATTTACATCTATAGTGTTTACCTGCGCCTTGCCACCACTCCCCTGCCTCCACTGCCACCGCCAAGCCCTGTTGTTGAACGTGGAGCGATTGTGGACCGCAACGGCCGCCCACTTGCAATGCAGACAAATTTCTATCACTTTGTGGCAACCCCAAAGAACATAAAGAACCAGGACATCTTTGCAGACCTTGTCTCGCCGGTGCTGGAAATGTCAAGCGGCGAAGTCTCCGCCATACTCAGCGCAAACAGGGGCCGGAACTTTGCATACATAAAAAAGAAGATTACCCAGGAACAACGCGACGAGCTGCAGAAGATTCTCTCCGACAGCGGCTATACTTCAGGATACAGCTTTGACCGTATTCCGGGACGCGTTTACCCGATGAACGAACTGGCAAGCCAGCTGATAGGCTTTATGGGCGAGATGGGAACCGGACTGAGTGGAATAGAAGCCTCACAGGACGCACTTCTTTCGCCGAAAGCGGCCGAGGACAACAGCAACGTCTCTCCGAACGGCATTATTTACGGAAAAAACATATTCCTCACAATAGACGCAAATCTCCAGTACAAGCTTGAGAAAATCGCAAGGGACACTATGCAGAGCACGCAGGCAGAAAGCATCATGATAATTGCTTCTGATGCAAAGAATGGAGAAATTCTGTCTTACATCAGCCTGCCGTCAGTGAACCTCAACGAATACACAAGGGCCACCCCCGAACAGACAATAGACCGCCCCGCCGTAACACCTTTCGAGCCTGGAAGCGTATTCAAAATCTTTACATCAGCAATTTACCTTGACTCAGGCGCAATCAGCCCGAATACAGTGTTTATCTGCGACGGTCTTTACGAACGCACAACAGCTTCAGGGCAGAAGCTCAGGATTACCTGCCTTGACCACCACGGAAAGCTGACAGTCCGCGAAGCCCTGCAGTATTCCTGCAACGATGCACTTGCGCAGATGAGCGACCTTCTTGACACTGAGCAGTTCCTTGAGCGCATAGGAAAACTTGGCTTTGGAAAAAAGACAGGAGTGGAACTATCCTCCGAGACCCGAGGAACTGTAAAGGACACAAGCGACCCCACATGGTCAATCCGTACAAAGGCAACCATGTCAATCGGTCAGGAAATAAGCGTGAATGCGCTTCAGATGGTACAGGCAGCCACAACGCTTTCAAACGGAGGCGTGCCGGTAAAGCCAACCTTCATCTACCGCATCACTGACAAGGACGGAAACGACGAATATCTGCATCAGACAGAAGCCGGAACCCCTGTGCTCAAGTCTTCAACCGCAAACTACATCCTGAGCTGCATGGAGACCACTGCCGCAAAAGGAACCGGAAGCCGTGCAAATCTTGACGACATTTCCATCGGCGTAAAGACTGGAACCGCACAGATGTACGATCCGGAGACAAGGGCATACTCAACCAAGGACTTTCTTTCGAACTGCATAGCAATTTTTCCTGTGGAAGACCCTCAGATTGTCCTATATATAGTCATACAGAAGGCAAAGGGAGAAACCCTGGCTGGACGCATTGTCGCTCCTGTAATCCGGGAAGCCGCAGACGAAATAATTGACTATATGGGAATGACCCGCGAAGGAGCCGCATCCCTTGAGCATTCCGGCCGCATCTCCATCAGCGAGAATGCACCCATAAACATGGACCGCACCGTCCCTGACTTTACCGACCGCCCCAAGCGCGACCTTCTGCCTCTTCTGGAAAGCGACGAGTACAACCTGATTCTCATCGGGGAAGGCTGGGTTGTAAGGCAGAGCCCGGAACCTGGAACCCCAATCACGGAGAACATGACAATTGAACTCTATCTTGAATAAAAACCTTTCACTGTTCAGGGAACGCTTTCCGCAGCTTTCAGAGATGTTCGCAAAGGAAGAGTCCCTTTTTCTTGCCACCGGCGGCCGGTCTGGCGGAGAGAGTTCTGACCAGGAACATAATCTGCCGTATGCATTCACCGTACAGGAATCAAGGAGCAAGGCCCTTACTGCACTGCACGGGGCCACACCGCTCCACTCCAAGTACAATCCTGAACGGGAAGCCGCCCAGCTCATACAGGACTTTACACCCGACAGCGACTCAACTGCGGTCTGCCTGGGATTCGGACTGGGATACGTACCGCTTGCCCTGGCCGCAAAGTTTCCCACCCTGCCGCTTGTCCTTGTGGAAGAAGATCCCCTCTGGCTTTACACAGCATTTTGCTTCATTGACTGGACTGCTGTCCTTACCCATAAAGATCTTGTTTTTGCGCTGAAGGCCCCTCCGGAAACACTTACGGCACTGCTTGGCAACAGAAAGCCTTCCGGCATAAGAATCTTTGCCCAACCGGCCCAGACTGCCCACGCTCAGGAATACTTTGAGGCCAGTGCCCAGGAAATAAGACGCTTAAGACAGAAGGAAGAAATAAACACAAACACACTTGAGGCTTTTTCACATCTGTGGCTCAGGAACAGCTGCCGGAATCTTGGGCAATTGGGAAGTCTCAGCGGTGCCGGAGCATTCTTTGGTCTTGTAAAGACAGACCTTCCCTTTCTT
>CAMNHD010000130.1 GCA_946538875.1 uncultured Treponema sp. | reverse complement strand
GGCCATCACACCGCTGAAGGACAGCGATTCCACAACTGTTGAATCGGTAAAAGAACTTGTGGCGGCATTGTTCGGGAAAAAGTCCTGAACTTCTTCTAAACAAATGCCAGTCCACAAACAGACTTGAGCCGTATGCTACCTGCCGAACCAGTCCTTTACACTTGCCACAATCTTGTCAAAGAATGTTGTGATTGACGCAACCAGAGAAGCACCTGCTACAAATGTTGCCACGGAGCTTCCCAAAGAAGACAGGATAAAGACCAGCAGAGTGCGCAGTATGCGGTTCCGGTAAAAGCCTTTCACGGAAGACGCATCCTGCTGCAGCGATTCCATATCACCGACAGTCGGTTTCTTGACCACAGCCTGGACAATACCTGCCACTACCCCTATTCCGATAAACGGACACAAAGAGGTAAATGGCGCACCAATGACAGAAACAAGTATGGTAAGTGGATGACCGGCCGCAATCAATGCGCCCAGCCCCGCAAGCAGTCCGTTCCAGATGACCCAGGAACTGAGCATGTCCCAGCCCTTCTGTCTTCCTCCAAACACAAAGCCTGCCACAATAAGAGCCACAATCAGCACTGGTATCACCCATGCAAGAATCTTGGAGGCGGCCTTTTTTGATGGAACCTGACTTATATCCGAACAGTCAGAGTTTTCCTGACCGGCAGCAATCTTTTCAAGATGCGCAACAACTCCGGGAAGATGTCCCGCTCCCAGGACAGCGACAACGGTATTACCGCTGCATTCCCATATATGGCTTGCCAGGTAGCGGTCGCGTTCATCAATAAGGACTTCCTTTACCTTGGGCAGATAGTCGGAAAGTTCCTTCATCATATTGTCCATTTCGCTCTGCTGCTTAAGATTCTCAATTTCTTCCGGAGCGGCCTCTTCCTTGCTGAAGGCAGATGCCACCAGTGCGGAAAGCAGCTTGCACTTACCCCAGAAGTTGTTCTTTGCCCATGCCCTGCGAAGTGTCACCGCAATCGGACGGTCTACCATCACCTGTGGTATGCCCAGTTCCTTTGCCTTGTTTATAGCGGCCACCATCTCGTCACCAGGCTTTACACCGGCACTTTTTCCCATCCGCTTCTGATATGCGGCAAGGACTATGTTTGCCATCATCAGAAAGCCCTGCTTGTTGCGCAGAACCTTGACTATATCCATCCTGCGCCATGACTCAGGGTCTTCAAGACTTTCCAGACGCTTCTGGTCAAGCTCAATCGCCACTGTGTCAGGACGGATTTCTTCTATAGAATTGTTGACTTCCGTGATGCTTTCGGCAGACACATGGGCCGTTCCAATCAATACAATATTGCGGCCGCCCAGCTTAAGATGCTTTCTGGTCGCAGTATCCTGCTGCTGGGACTCAGTCCCTTCCCTGCTTATATTTTCTTCCATAACTAATAAAACCTTGGTATTTTTAATTTACTGATTTCATGCTCCATTCGGCAAGGCGGTATTCAAAGAACATAGGGCTGTTCAGTTTGAGAACCTCGCTGTAGAACTGTCTTGCGGCTTCAACACCACCGGCCATGTCGTACAAAAGCCCCATGTAGAACCACATTTTCCCGCGCTTATTGGTGTTGCTGACTGCATTTATCTTCTGAGGCATGTTCAAACCGCGGTCGTTCTGGTCATGGAAGACGCGCAGCATCCAGTATTCAATAGGCTTGGAGTCAGTGGTCACATTGTAATTCAACTTGGGAAGAATCTTTTCGCTGAATTTCTTTGCCTCCATAGGCTTCTTTTCCTTAAAGTAGCAGTAAGTTACCATCAGCGGATAAGAAATGTTGATCAGTTTGTAGTCGTTCTTGCGGTTGGCAAGGTCGTACTCATAGCATTTCATAAATGCCTCGCGCGCTTCTGTCCACATCTCCTCGTGCAGGGCAAGAATTCCTATGCTTTCGTATGCAAAGTAATACTTGGGGTTGAGCTTCACCACCATGCGGTAGTCTTCAAGGGCCTGGGCATAATTTTCCTGTTCATCGTAAATACCTGCCCTGTAAGCATATGCAAGAAAATAAGAAGAATCTATTTCTATGGCATGACTCCATGAGGCAATGGCATTTTCGTACTGGCCAAGGCTCCTCTGGTACTGACCGTAGTCAAGCAGATAATCGTAATTGTCAGGCTCTATGGCAACGGCCTTTTGTGCGTAGTCAAGGGCCACCTTGTTTTCGTTGGAGGCGGCGGCAAGTTTTCCAAGATATGCGTATGCCGGGGCATAGTATGGATCCTTGGCAATCATTTGCTTGAAAACCGACTCTGCCTTTTCGTCATCCTCAAGGAAATAGGAAGTCTGCCCCACTCCAAAGAGAGCCTCCTGGTTATCAGGGTCATGCACAAGGGCCTTCTGGTAATACAGACGGGACTGCTTGTAGTTCTTGCGTGAAAAATAATCCTGGGCATAAGCTATGTTGGCATCGCTGTTGTACTGGTCAATTGCCAAAAGAGCCTTTATGTACTTGCTGCGTTCCGCAGAATTCCCCTGCGCCTGGGCTATTGCAAGCGAAAGCGAAAGCACATCGGTATTATTGGGATTCTTTGCGTTGAGCCTTGTGCATATAGCCTTGGCCTCGGCATAGCGCTCACCGCTCAGATAGAGGGCAGCCTTGAGGAACTGCAGGTCAAAGTCATCGGAATAAGAATCCGGCACCTGGCTGAACATATCCAAAGCAGCACTCAAGGGCTCTGAGCTGAGCCTTTCCTGTAGAGTCTGAATAAAAACATCCTTGGAAAAAGCTCCGTCACCAGACAGATCCTTTGCCAGAGCCACTCCCATGGAGCCGCAGAAAGTCAAGACCACAAAACAGGAACTCAACATCTTAACAAACATTCGCTTCATATTTTCCCTCATTGTCACTTGCATTTTGTACCCTTAATGGGTAGAATAAACAAAATGCGTAAACATCCAGTCAGAAAGTTCATAGGACTTACAGTCCTCTACGCCGTAATCATTGTCGGCATATTTGTACTCCAGTTTAAGACCGAATCGGTCCTGCAGAAGACCATCGGTGCTATGCGTGTAAGCCTGGCTCAGACTCAGACTGAATCCGAGGAACTCAGGCTCAAGAACCAGCTGCAGGTAAGCTACAGGGGGCTTGTTTTTACCGCAAATGAAAATACTCCTGCAATAGTCGCAGATTCAGCGGAAAATGGCAATACCCATGAGCTTGTATTGGCATCTTTTGCAGAGACACCTCTTGCCATACAGTTCAACTTCAACGACGGAAGCAAGCTCATATTTGCCCTTTCGGACGAAACAGAGAATGCTCTCCTGCTCATAAGCGCCACACCGTCAGCAGGCTACGACACTATGTATGTTCCGTACAAGATTACAAATCTCCGCGTACAGGAACGCACCGCCAACCGCACCATCCTAACCGCGAAGAATTCAAAGGGACTCAGCTACTCGCTGTCAGCACCGCAGATGGACGAACAGTACCTTATACTGAACGCACACGAAGGAGTGGCCACTTACAGTTCCTACGACCCGGCCAAGCACTTTGAATACTCCGCAGTGGCAGACCTGAGTCTTACGGACAGCGCCACCTACGAGACAAATGTAAAACAGCTCAGGGCCGCATTGGTTACCAGCATGAATTCCATACTGGGAACTTCCGCCGCAGACAACCTCACTGAAAACGAAGTGGTAGCCTATGTTGCTGAAATGGCCGCCACCAACCGTTACAATCTTGCCCTTGACTCAGTGCCGGATTCATTCAAGAAGGGAAACCGCCGCACATACATCTCTGCCCCATACTTTGACAACCTTGCAGTCATGGACAGAAGCCTGAATGTTCAGACAGAACTCTACCGTTCACAGGTTCAGACCGCACTTTCAAGCGGAAGCCTGGATGTATTCACCGTTCCTGGCATAGAAGACTACATGCTGCGCCAGAAGCATCAAGCCGAGATAAAGAATCTTGCCGCAATGCCGGCTCTTCAGGCAAAGGCTTTTGAACCGACAATACCTCAGGCAGCGGGCATAATAAATGTATACACCTCGCTCTACTCAAAGGATTCTTCACTGGCTTCACTTCTTGAACCGATAATCGAAAACTGTACACAGAGCATTGCCCACAAGACAAAGCTTCAGGACGGAATCATCACTATAACAGAAAACGAGGTTCCTCTTTCCGTGGAACAGAACGTCAAGACAGGCTACGCGCTTATCCAGCTGGGAAAGCTCACAGGAAAGACAGACTTTGCGAACACTGGCCGGCTTCTTGTGAACCAGCAGCTTTCACACCTTGAGGACATGAGGCTGCAGACACTTGCTGAAATCTACCCGGTTCTTGTAAGGGACAACACGTTCTACCCCCACACCGAAGTGCTCGGTTATTACGGGGCAAGTCCGGTCTGGGCATGGACATGCGCCACAAGCCTGGACTACAGCATAAAGGCCCAGGGCATCGTGAATATAAACATAGACTTCCCGCAGAATTTCACCCATTACCTGATTATAAAAGGTGTGCCGACCTTCCACGCACGCATAGAAATTCAAAGCCAGATGTTCCGTTCCGACCCGCGGTTCGAGACTTACAATTCCTCCGGTTACGTCTACGAGGCAAACACAAAGTCCCTGTACCTCAAGTCCCGCCACAAGTCAAAGGCAGAACTTGTAAGGCTTTTCTGCGACCCTGCAGACAACTTTGCAAAGGCCGGCAGATAGCTTAAGTGAAAAAGCGCTGCAGCCCCTGTATGATTCACAAGCAGGCAGGTTACTGCAGCCCGCACGATAAAACGGCTTTTTTTTAAGCCAGGAACAGGAGTTTTTTATGAAAAAGATTATTCCAGCAGTCCTTGCAGCACTGACACTCACAGCCGCACTTGCCTTAACCGGCTGCGCAACCACATCAGAGACAGCAAGTTCCGGTTCAAGCGGCAAATCTTCCGCCTCAAAGTCTTCGATAAGCGTCAAGATGTACAACAACGTACCGGAGAACAACACTTACGCGGCGGCGGCAGTCCTCACCCTAAAACTGACAAACAAGTCCTACTCGGGCGTCTCAACATATCAGTACATAGATACACCGGTGGACGTAACCCCGGTACTCAGCTACTATGCGCAGTGCGAGGCAATCAGAGCCGCAATTGCAGCCGGTGAAGGCTCATGCACACTGTCATTCAACACCCAGGCAAACGGTGGCGGAACTACCCTTGTATTCAACAACTCTCCCTCTCAGGTTATCAAGACTCTGCTGACAATGGCTGTAAAGAATTACACGACAGTCTACGCCATATACAGATATTAAGCCGAGGAACAATACTTGCGCTCCCTGGACTTCCCGGATACAAAAGAAAGAAACGAATTTCTCACTGAGCAGCTGATTACCTACATAGGCAACAAAAGGGCACTGCTCGGTTTTATAAACCAGGGAATGACACTTCTCCGCCAACAGACAGGCAAGCGCAAGTTCAGCACCTTCGATGTGTTTTCCGGCAGCGGAATAGTCTCCCGGCTGCTCAAGCAATATTCCTCC
>CAMNHD010000129.1 GCA_946538875.1 uncultured Treponema sp. | reverse complement strand
CCTTTCCGTTTACGGCAAGATCCTTCAGGCTCATTGCTGACTTTTCTGACTGGATTTTTTCTATCCGCTTCTTTAGTTCCACAATGCCAAGCCAGGCTGGGCTTCCTTCAACTGCCGGACAGTTGTGCATGCCGTAGATATCTGCAAGCCTGAGAAGAATCAGGTTGTCAAAGTTTTCCATTCCGATGCGGATGATGAACCTTCTTACCGCCGCGTCGCTCCAGGCGGACTCATAGTAGAACATGTGCTCCCTGACTAGATGGGTCACCTGCTTGATTTCATCTGTGGAGAATTTGAGCCTTGTCATGGATTCCAGGGCTTTCTTTGCGGAGATTGTTTCGTGGCCGTGGAAGTGTATGCGCTCATGGCCTTCTACTGTCTCGGTGCTGCGTGACTCAGGTTTGCCTATGTCGTGGTAGAATGCGGCAAGCCTTACTATCAGATTGTCTTGGGGTGCTCCGTCGCAGGCCCAGATTATATGGTCAGCCACATCGAATTCATGGAAGCCCCTGTCGTCCTGCTGCATGCAGTTGCGGCACACTTTGAATTCGGGAATAAAGATGTCTAGGATTCCTGTCTTTTCCAAAAGGAAAAGTCCCCTGCTCGGTTTTGCCGTGCACATCATCTTGCAGAACTCTTCGCGGAACCTTTCAACTGATATACCCCTTGTTTTTGCAAGGACATCCGGCGCTGACAAAGCTTTCAGCGTTTTTTCTTCTATATCAAAGCCTAGCTGGCTTGCAAAACGGATTGCCCTTACCGGACGCAGGCCGTCTTCAGTGAACCGTTCAAGCGGGTCTCCTACAGTGCGGATAATCTTTGACTCTATGTCCCTGCGGCCTCCAAAGGGATCCACAATTCTTCCGTCCTCTAGGTCTGCCGCAATTGCGTTCATCGTAAAGTCCCTCCGCGAAAGGTCTTCCTCGATTGTGGCGGCATACTTTACTGAGTCAGGGTGGCGGCCGTCGCTGTAGCTTGATTCAGTGCGGAATGTGGTTACTTCTATCTGCCTGCCGAAAATCAGTATCGTGACTGTTCCATGTGCAATTCCGGTGGGAATTACCTTGCGGAAAATGCCCATAACCTGTTCCGGTGTGGCGTCAGTGGTAAGGTCCCAGTCGTGCATAGGCTTGTGAAGAAGTGTGTCGCGTACTGCTCCGCCCACCAGATATGCCTTGAATCCATGAGACTTGAAAATAGTATTAACTTTTGAAAGTTCTGCGGGTATTTTTAGAGAATCCATGTTATAATTATTATAACAAGCTGGATTCAAAAGTCAACAAGTCTTTGATTCCAGTCCACGAACACAGTTAACAAAACATATTAAAAAATTGTGCTTGTGTATAAAAGAATAGGAGAAAAAATGCATATAGTTGTATTCACGGGTGGATTGGCCCCATCCCCAAAGGAAACCGCGTCTTTCTTTTCCTTCGCACCCGATGTGGATGTTGTGATTGCCGCTGATTCAGGCCTGGACACGCTTGAATCTTACAGGAGCTTCTTTGATGGCAATGTTGACTTCAGTCCTGACTATATTCTTGGCGACATGGACAGTCTGCAGAACCGGGATTTATTGAAGAAATATTCATCGGTAAAGCCGGAGATTCTCAATACAGAAAAGGACTTTACTGACACGGAACTGGCTCTGAAAAAGGCATGCGCCATAAAGCCCAGGGACAAAATCTCCATAGTGACTCTGGTAGGCGGCTACGGCGGTTTTGTCGATCATTTTCTTGGAGTGCTTGATACTTTTGCCTCTGATGAAAGGCCTGATATCTGGTTGTGCGGTAGTCAGGTCGTGCTTTACCTACCTGTTGATGCGGAGCTTCATGCGCGGAATGTGGGTCTGAACGACAGGATTTCCATAGCCAGGATTCCGTCTGCCTTTACCGGCGGAAGTGTTGAGACGGAAGGTCTTGTCTGGGGAAGCAAGCTTATGCGCACTGAGGGTATGCCCAGTATCTCTAATAGAATTGCAAAAGATTATTTTAATAAATTAAAGCCGATCAAGTTTGTTTCGCGGGGGTGTCCTTTTTTGGTGATTCTGCCGATACAGGCCAAGGTTTCGGTGACACGGCCCTGAGTGTGGCTGTTACGGGTGCGGATGGCAGTTAGGGGTGCAGTGGGCGGTCACCACTGCGGTGCGGGCTTAGCGGTGCGGTAGGCAGTCACCATTGCCGTAGGTGCTTAGCGCTTCCGTGGCCGCAAAGGTCTGCCACACTGCTAAAGCCCCTTGGAAAGAGCGAGAATAATCCTCATGGCCGCAAACAGCACGGCAACAGCCGCAATAATGATGATGTACAGCAGAAAATAAGCCCAGTAGCGCCAGAGCCTCTGAACCGCGAACATAATGATGCAGAGAATTATGCCTGCCGCACAGAAGAGCGCAAGCATAATGGCAGTTATAGAACAGACTGTCAGCAGGAAGCGTTGGGTTGAATCAAGAAAACTCTGGTAATTCCCGCTTATGTAAAGAGCGGACAAGGACCCCGTCAGGAGAAAAAGAAAAAGCGTGGATCTTTTTGTAAGCTCAAAGAGAAATGCCGTGTTGTTTTTTTTCCTGTTCCTTTTTTGACTTTTACCCACAATAAACTTCCCGTGCAAAGGTAGACTTTTAGCCCTTACTAGATTATACTGTAAACATAATATTTTTGCGATACAAATCCGCAAAAAAAAGCACATAAATCAATTTTTGTAAAAAAGAATGACAAAGTGTCGGGAGGAAGCCACTTTGTGTCTGCATTTTGTCAAAATTGATTTCCGTGGCAAAAAAATTTCAGGTGAAGCATTATGAAAAAAGCAAAGAGTGTCATCTTCAATATAATAATCCTGCTGATTGCGGCAGCGGTTGTATTTTTTATCGGATGGATGCAGTTTACCCTAAAAGAAGGCACAGTAGGAATCATGAGCTCAAAGACAGGTGGTCTCTATAACCAGCCCATAGAAGCCGGAAAGTTCCAGTGGAAGTGGGAGAGACTCCTTCCCACAAATGTGACAGTCCGGAATTTCAGTACGGAACCGCACCAGAGCCGTCAGGTGGTCTCAGGTTCCCTGCCTTCAGGAAGCATTTACAGCCAGCAGCTTTCGTTGCCGGCAGATTTTACCTACCGCCTGGAATTCAAGATGCAGCTTTCTGTCACCGCAGGTGAAATCCTCAAGCTTGTGAAGAACGGCCTGGTGACAGACCAGGAAAGCCTTGATTCATATCTTGAGCAGAAGGCAAAACTTGTTTCGCAACATATAGCCGACTATATAATCAGTGCCGAGGGCAATTCAAACCAACAGGAAGCCGGACGGCTCGTTCAACCGATGGTGCTTTCACAAAGCGAGACAGCAGCCCTTGTGGCCCAGTATCAGGATGACTTTTCAGGCTTTTCGCTTGACTCGGTTGAAATCCTTTCAGCCAAGATACCTGACATAAGCCTGTACAGGTCTGCAAAGGCATCGTATCAGATTTATACCGAAAAGCTTAACGAAACACTGGAAAAAATGGCTCAGACACAGGCAGAAAGCTTGGCATCCCAGGATACGGCAATGCAGCAGCTGGAACACTTTGCATCGCTCCTTGAAAAATATCCTCAGTTGACAGAACTTTCCAAAAATGGCAATCTTAGTGACATACTCAGCTTGCTAAAGAGTATGCAGTAGGAGACCCAAGATGGAAGCCAAACGCTTGTACAGCATCAGAGGGGCAGTCTGTGCCCAGAACAGCGCGGAAGACATAACGGAGCAGGTAGGCTCCATGTGCCGCGAACTTTTCCACAAGAATAATTTGACCTCGGAAGACATAGTGAACATACAGTTTTCAGTTACCCCGGACCTTGACGCATTGAATCCAGCTACAGCACTCCGCCGCAGCGACACCGCCCTGGATACTTCCGCAGTGCCGCTTTTCTGCGCGCAGGAACCAGTCATGCAGAACATGCTTCCCCGCACAATACGCATACTTGTCAGCTGTTATATGCCCCAGGGATCACGTCCGGTACCAGTGTATCTCGGTCAGGCAAAATCGCTCAGGCCGGACCTCTCTGCAGGAACAGGTGCCTGATGCGCATCTGGCTTGTTTCCAGAGAATACGCCGGTATAGCGGAAGCCGGTGGAGTCAAGGATGTTTCCCGTTCTCTAAGCGAGGCACTCGTCCAGCTGGGGCATGAAGTCACACTGTTTATACCTCTCTACGCGTGCACAGAGCTAGGCGGCGTCAAGAACTTCAACTGTGCCTGGCATCATCCAGTGACAATGCTCGTGCAGCAGAAGAAAGTGATAATGACATTCAGCCACGGTGAGATAGAAGGCGTGCAGGTTGTCTTTATAGGAAACAAAGCCTTTTCCCAGAAGCATGGAGTCTACACCTACACCAAGTCCGAAGAGCGGGAAAACCCTGCTCATGTAAAGGGGACAGGACACCACGACGTGCAGTACCTGAACACACTCTTTCAAAAATCCGTGATTGCCTACGGCGAGACCTGTGCCGCTGCGGAAGCCCCCGACATAATACACTGTCAGGATGCAACGGCAGCCCTTGTGCCGTCATTCCTTGAATACAAGAAAAGCATAGACCCCAAGGCCGCTTCTTTTTTCAGGAACACAAAATGCGTGGTCACCATACACAACGCAGGCCCCGGTTACCACCACGAGTTCTATTCAATTCAAGACGCCGAATTCCACACCTCGCTGCCAAGAGCCATGCTTGAAAAAGGCCTGTCCGGCACAAGTGTGGAACCATTCCTACTGGCTTCAGAATCCGCATGCATAACAACAGTCTCCCCTGAGTATGCACTGGAAATAGAAAGCGGCCGCACCGACACTCAGGGCCTTTCCCAAGGCTTTGCCGCAAAGAAAGTCCACGTCACAGGAATCACCAACGGCATAGACTACAAAGTCTATGATCCGTCCGACACAAAGATTTCCCTGCTGCCTTATGCCTTTGACCCGGAGAAAAAGGATCTTGACGGAAAGTGGAAGTGCCGGGACTATCTACTGGAAAATAACGCCTCGCTGGAAAGCGCGCAGGAGCAGAATAATCCAAGCCTGGAACAGTACGGCTACATAGACGCCGCAGGTGAGGACGCCGTGTACATCTCCTACCACGGCCGCCTGGTCCAGCAGAAAGGTATCCCGGTTCTTGCAGAGTCGGCAAGAAGACTTCTTTCCCAGGGAGCACCCGTAAGATTCCTCTTTATAGGTCAGGGGCAGCCGGAACTTGAGATGGAACTCCTGCATGTGGCACTTGAATATGAAGGAAAATGCGTGTACTACCGCGGATACGACGCCTCGCTTTCACGCCTGTGCCTGGCCGCAAGCGACTTTGCAGTGTTCCCAAGCAACTTTGAACCCTGCGGACTGGCAGACTTCATGGCTCAGATATACGGAACCCTGCCCGTAGCTCATGCAACCGGAGGCCTCTGCAAGATACAGACCGAAGAGACCGGCTTCCTGTACTTTGACAACACCCCCGAAGAACTCACATCCATGCTCTCTTCCCTCATACAGATAAAGCGCCGGAGCGGGGGAGCCGCATTCAGAAACCTGATCGCATACGCCGACCGTTAC
>CAMNHD010000128.1 GCA_946538875.1 uncultured Treponema sp. | reverse complement strand
TAGCCCCGATTGTAGTGGCCGCCGGAGGCGGTTCCGACCGCAGGGAGGAATGTAACCACGGAAAGCGGGTGGAGGGGTGCTGCAGGCGGCCGGTTGGAGAGGTGTGGCGGAATGGGAACTGTGCGGTGTGCTCCGGAAAATGAATGCGGGTTTGATGGTTGTAACTCATGTTTTTTTTTGCTATAATTGCAGTATTATGGTAATTTCTTCTATAGATTTAAAGGGCGGACACGTTGTTCAGCTTAAGAACGGTAAGGATTTGGTTCTTGAGAGGGACGATGCCGACGCTTTGATTGCGGATTTTAACAGATACGGCGAAGTTGCTGTCATTGATTTGGATGCGGCTCTGCGCAACACTGACGCCAAGGGCAACACTCCCAATACTGCTCTGCTCAGAAGTCTTCTGCGCAAGGGCAATGTGCGTGTGGGCGGCGGTATCCGTGATGTAAAGAAGGCGCGTGAGCTCATTTCGCTTGGTGCGGAGAAGGTTATCATCGGTTCAGCTGCTTGGAATGCTTCGCGTAAGGATGAAAGCGAGCCTGTGCTGAACACCGGGTTCCTTGACGAGCTTGTTGCCGCTGTTGGTAAGCAGCGCGTCATTATTTCCGTGGACGCCATCAATGGAAAGATTGCCCTCAAGGGATGGACTGAGACTGCCAATATTTCTCTGGTGGAAGGTGCAAAGGCTGCGGAAAAGTATGCCTCCGAGCTTTTGTTTACTTGTGTGGAGAAAGAGGGCTGTATGCAGGGCACTGACATGGGTATGGTCAGGGACTTGCGGAATGCGGTGTCCTGCCGTGTTGTCGCTGCGGGCGGCGTGAATTCTCTTGAGCAGATTGTCGAACTTGAGAAGATGGGCTGCGACGTTCAGCTTGGTATGGCTCTTTATACTGGAAAGGTTTCGCTCAAGGACAGTTTTATCGGCTGCCTTGATTTTGAAAAGACTGACGGTCTGATTCCTGTGATTGCGCAGAGCCTTGCCGGCGAAGTGCTGATGCTTGGTTATTCCAACCGCGAGGCTTTTGAAAAGACCTTTGAAACCGGTAAGCTTACTTTCTTCAGCCGTACGCGCAGAACTTTGTGGACTAAGGGCGAAACCAGCGGTCACTTCCTTGAGGTGGTAAAGATGCGTGTGGACTGCGACCGCGACACTGTACTTGCGACTGTTGTGCCTCATGGCGGAACCTGCCACACGGGCAGCTGGACTTGCTTTGGTGCGGAACCTGACGAAAAGAGCTCCCTGGAACGTCTGTATGCTGTGATTGCCGACCGTTTTGCAAACCCAAAGCCGGGCAGCTATACTGCTACCCTCAACGGCAAGCGTGTGCGCGAAAAGGTCATGGAAGAGGCCGAGGAATTGACTGATGAAGCTGAGTCAAAGGAAGATGTGACGTGGGAAGCGGCCGACCTTCTGTATTTTGTGAGCGTGCTTATGTATCAGGAAGGAGTTACATGGAAGGATGTGCTTGACGAATTGGACCGCAGGCACAAGGAAAAATAAGATTAGGGAAATTGTTTGCTGAAAGGGGCAAGAGATGATAAAGATTCAAAAGTCGCAGGAAATTGAGGACAGTTTTTTTGACGGTAGGGATTTTGGTTCAAGCATTGACACTGTGCGTGATGTTCTGAAAGATGTTCAGGTCCGCAAAGACAGTGCCCTGCACCAATACACTGCAAGGTTCGATGTGAGCGATCCGTCTTCCTTTGAGATTCCTGCTCATGAACTCAAGGCTGCGGCTGAAAAGATGCAGCGTGAAAACCCTGATTTGTATAAGTCTCTGTGTTATTCGCACAAGCTTGCCCTTGCGTTTGCAAAGGAGCAGCGCAAATCCTTTGACGATTTTGAAATTGAATTGGAAAAGGGGCTGTTCACCGGGCAGAAGAATATTCCTGTGGAAAGAGCCGGTGTGTATGTTCCGGCCGGACGTTTCCCGCTGGTGAGTACTGTTGTTATGACTGTGACCCCTGCTGTTGCGGCGGGAGTCGGCGAGATAGTCCTGTGCACTCCGCCAAGGGTTCACCCTGATGACAGGGAGGCTGCTGAGAAGGCTGGCCTTGGGGTTTCCGGAAAGGCTTTTGCAGGCGGGAAACCTTATGCTGACGAGAACATTATGGCGGCGGCTTATATCTGCGGTGCACACAGGGTCTTTGCCTGCGGCGGAAGCCAGGCAGTCGGAGCAATGGCATTCGGAACTGAATCTATTCCGCGCACTGACGTTATTGTGGGACCGGGTAACAAATTTGTTGCTGAGGCCAAGAGGCTTGTCTACGGAACTGTGGGCATAGACATGGTTGCCGGCCCTACTGAAGTCTTTGTTATTGCGGACAAGAGTGCAAATCCTGAATGGGTGGCGGCTGACCTTCTGGCACAGGCGGAGCACGATGTGGTTGCACAGCCTGTGATGACCACTCCGGATGAAGAGCTTGCGCAGAAGGTTGCCCTTGAAATTGAAAGGCAGCTTGCTGTTCTTCCTACGCGTTCTGTTGCCGGGCAGAGTGTTGCCAACTGCGGCAGAATCATTATCACAAAGAGTCTGGAAGAGGCTGCTGAACTTGCCAACCGTAAGGCTCCCGAGCACCTGGAACTTGCCATGGAGGCTGGTCCTGAGCGTGACAGAATTGAGGCTTTGGTCCACAATTATGGTTCGCTGTTCATCGGTCACTACGCGGCGGAAGTGTTCGGAGACTATGCGGCCGGCTTGAACCACACACTGCCTACATCGGGAAGCGCGCGTTTTACCGGTGGACTTTCTGTGAGGGTATTCCTTAAGACCGTGACTACGCTGAAGGTAAAGGAAGGGGAAGATGGTTCCCTTAAGTCTGCGGAGGCGGCAGGTTTCCTTGGAGATGCGGAAGGCCTGGCAGGACATGCCCGTGCGGCAAGACTTCGTATAGGAGAAGCAGAATGAAAATCTACAAGTTGGGCGAAGAAGTCCTCAGGGAAAAATGTGTTCCGGTTGCTCCGGAAGAAATAAATGATGAATTCCGTGCTCTTGTCAACGAGATGTTCGAGACTATGGTCAGTGCTGACGGTGTGGGACTTGCGGCCCCACAGGTTGGACTTGCAAAGAGGTTCTTTGTTGTCATGGCCGATGATGAGGTAAGGCGCGTGTTCATCAACCCGGTAATCACTATGACTTCCGCTGAGACATGCGGGTATGAGGAAGGCTGCCTTTCGATTCCCGGTGTGTACGAGAATATTGAGCGTCCGGCAAGAGTGTCGGTGAGTGCTGTTGATGAAAATGGAAAACACTTTGTGATAGATAATGCGGAAGGTCTCCTTGCGCGTGTGATCCAGCATGAGAACGATCACTTGGACGGAGTTCTCTATATTGACCGCGGTGACGAAGGGTTCAAGGAGAAAACTGTGGAACAGTTCAAGAAGCGTGCCGAGCGTGCTGAAAAGAAGGCTAAGGAAAAGGCCCGTAAGCAGGCAAGTATTGCTGCCAAGATTGCCGCCAAGAACGCAGGGAAGGGCAAGTAATCTATGCTGAGGGTTTTGTACGGAGGAAGTCCATTTGCTTCTTCAAGGGCACTTGAACTGATTCTAAAAGACAGCTATATGTCCTCATCTACTCCTGAGCAGCAGTACAAGATTGTGGGTGTGCTTACAAATCCTCCGGCTGCGCAGGGACGTCACTCAGACTTGATTCCGACCGAGGTTGCGCATTATGCCCAGATTTGGAACGAAGCCCGTGATGACGGAATCGTGATTCTTACTCCTGAGCATATAAAGCAGCCGGAACGCGAGCAGATTGCGGCCCTTCATCCTGACATCTTTGTGTGTTTTGCATACGGGCACATTCTTGGTCCAAAATTCTTTTCTCTGTTCAAGCACGGAGGAATCAACCTGCATCCTTCTCTGCTGCCCAAGTACAGGGGTGCCACTCCTGTGAATGCGGCAATCCTGAACTGCGAAAAGGAAACCGGGTTCAGCATCCAGAAGATGGCTCTTGGTGTGGACGAAGGCGATGTGCTTTTTCAGAAGTCCATAACCCTTACAGGTACTGAAACTGCGGAGTCTCTGCTTAACGGTGCCGCACTGCACGGTGCTATAGCAATCACGAATATCCTCCGCGAGACGGCCCGCACTGGAGAACTGCCTACTGCTTTGGCCCAGCATGGTGAGCCTTCCTACTGCACTATAATAAAAAAGGAAGACGGAAAGATTGACTGGAGCAAGTCTGCCGAACAGATTGATGCCATGATAAGGGCCTATACTCCGTGGCCTGGCTGCTTTACTTTTGCAAACGGTCAGAATCTGCGCATACTCAAGGCCCGTGATGCGGAGAAGGTTGCCCTGCAGGACAATAATATTCCCAAGAACACAAGTGCTGTTCCTGGAACTGTCCTTGCCTATAACAAACAGCGCGGCATTCTTGTGCAGACTGGGCATGGTGTGTTGATTGTGACTGAACTTCAGTGGCAGTCAAAGAAGGCGATGGATTACAAGTCATTTATGAACGGTGCCAGAAATTTTATCGGCACTGTATTGGAATAAAAACTATTCATAATATTAAGGAAGAAGTTAAATGAGCGACGAATCAAACACAGGCATTTTTGCTGCTGAAGACAAGCCGGATACGGATAAGCGTGAAACTGTTACCAAAAAGAAAAGATCCTTTGGAACTTCCTTTGTGAACCAGGTGGAAGGCTTTTCCAACGGAGGTGCACCGCTTCTGATAACTATAATCCTGACATTCTTTGTCATGATCATAGCATGTCTGGCAGTGTTCTTTGCCTCGGTAAGGGGTAAGGAAAAGACCATGGTTCCTCCGGTTGTGGGTAAGAGCCTGCCCAATGCACTCCTGGAGATGCAGGCCAGGGAACTTTACCCCAAGGTTTTGTTCCGCTATTCGGACTTGCCTGGTGACCAGGGTATGGTTGTGGCTCAGAATCCTGTCGGCGGTTCGATTGTAAAGGCACAGCGCAGGATAGAAATAACTGTAAGCCGTGGTGTCGCGGTTGACGCCATTGAGGATTACACTGGCAAGAATGTTGACGAGGCACTTTCCAGACTTCAGGTGCTGTATGCCGGTGCCAATTCTCTGGTGCACGTAGCGCCTGTGGTTTATCAGAAGGACAAGTCTGCGGCGGGCACAATTCTTTCTCAGTATCCCAAGGCGGGGACTGTTCCCACTGAGCGTACAACTCTGTTTCTTGTGGTGAGCAGCGGTACGGCGGTCAAGACTGTGGAGGTTCCGTCTCTTGCCGGTAAGACTGTTGCGCAGACTCTTGCGCTGATGAAGACTTCCGAGATTGTGTTTGACTTTACATCACATGACGCTTCTGCTTCTGAAAAGGCGGGAACTGTTGTGAGCGAGGGCAGCGAGGCTGGTACCACTGTCACGGCTTACCAGAGAGTCAATGCTGAGTTTGCGTTTGCGGCGCCAAAAGAAGACGACACTATTGTGAACGGTATCTTCAGCTACAAGCTTCCAAAGTATCCTTATCCGGTTCCTGTAAAGCTTGAAAGTTCTGACTCTGATGGAAACATTACTGTTCTGATTGACTTTTCCCATCCTGGCGAAATGCTTACGATTCCGTATAGTGTAAAAAAAGAAAGCACACTTACGCT
>CAMNHD010000127.1 GCA_946538875.1 uncultured Treponema sp. | reverse complement strand
CCCCGCACTTGCTGCAGACGCAACCCTGTCATCATTATCTGCTTCTGTACCGCAGACGCAAACCGCCGCCGCACCGCAGACCGCCGCCGCACCGCAGACGAACACAACACCGCAGACAAACACCGTATCCCTGACAGAAACCATACCCCAAGAGCTAGGCCTTGACGAAACCGCCCTCCACCCCATCGACAACCATGCAATTCCCGAACCGGAACGCAAACCCCTGGAGATAGACGGCGTAGACCACGAAGCCACACAAAAGCAAAGAAACATATTCCTGAGCGACCGCGGCCAGAAACTGCTTGCCAAATCCCTGGAAAACTCTGTTCCATACAGACCATACATCATTCAGCAGCTCAAGGAAAGGAATCTTCCCCTGATTCTTCAGTACCTCCCCATAGTCGAGTCAAACTACGTCACCTCCGCAGTGTCAAAGTCAGGCGCAACAGGAATCTGGCAGTTCATGACAAACAGCATGGCTCCGTTCCTAAAAAAAGACTCATGGTACGACGACCGCCGCGACCCGTGGAAGTCAACAGAAGCCGCACTTGTCAAACTCAAGGCAAACTACGACATGTTCGGTGACTGGGCAATGGCACTTGCCGCATACAACTGCGGTGCAGGAGCACTCAGCCGCATAGTAAAGAACAACCCGGGCAAAGACTTCTGGTATCTGGCCGAAAAGGGCATACTCAAGCAGCAGACCGCACTCTACGTTCCAAAACTGCTTGCCATCGCCGACATAATCGAAAACGCCGACTATTACGGAGCACTCCAGGTAGGAATGGCAGAAAGCCTTATCCATGACAAGCAGGTAGAAGACTTTGACTATGTCAAGACCATAGGCATGATGAGCTTCAACCAGATAGCAACAGCCCTGGATGTGGACAAGACCACCCTAAAATCACTGAATCCCGCACTTTTCCGTAACTGTACACCCGCCGGAGAGGTTTATACACTGAGGCTCCCCAAGGGCAGCGGAGAAGGCGCAGAGGAAAAGCTCCGCAAACAGGGTATGGCTTCGGACGCAGTGTTCCACACAGTCATCAAGGGAGACACCCTCTGGGGAATCTCCCGCAAATACGGACTCACTGTAAACGACCTCTGTCAGGTGAATAATATAAAAGAAAATGGAATTTTATCTATTGGAACCAAGCTAATTGTGCCGATATTTAAATGAAGAACCGGGCATTTTTAAAGTCACCTCTAAGGACTTATGTTTATAGAGGTTCCCAAAGTGTATTTTTTCAGGAGTGAAATTTTGAAAGGCAATAGAACCATTCAAGCAGGATTAAGCTTATTTTTTGCATTGCAAGCATTTGCTGCATACCCGCAAAACAATGCCGCCAAGACAACCTCCACAGGCGACGCTTACTACTCGGAAGAATACGTGGCGGACACATCCGCACAGCAGTTTATAATAGATGACTTCCTCCGGGAAGGATTCACTTACGCAGAGATACAGGAAGCGCAGGAAGCCGCAAGGGCAAGCGCAAATGTATCCAAGGAACTTTCCACACTATCCTCAAGCAGCACTGTGGACTGGAACAGCAAGACCTTTGTCTCCGATGTAAGCTTCGATGTGGAAAAGGCCGGAATACCCATGCCAAGCGGCAAGTCGCTTTCCGTCAACCACATACAGATGGAACTCCCAATACTGGTAAAAGACCCGCTCCTTTCACTCTATGTGGACGACACCCGCACACTTGGAGACATGGTCCTGGAAGGCTCCATCACACTTGAATCACTCACACGTATCATCGACAACAGCAGACGCACCCCCGCATACTTTGAAAACGGGACCTCAAAGCTAAAGACTACAAACACAATACAGCTCCAGCAGATAGGCTCGCTTCTGGTCAAACACCACAAGCCCTATGTTCAGGAACGCCCCATCGACCGCATAGCATCACGCTCCTACAGCGGAATAGTCATAGACGCAAGGGGCACCCTGCCAGTTCAGGGCGAATTCACAGCAAGCCCGGTATACCCATGTCTCTTCCCGCGCATCTGGAACGAAAGCATGACCCTGGTTTATGAACGCAACATGGTAAGTCCCGAGATAGTAAAGAAAAGCGGCATGGTTGACTATATACAGGGACAGGGCTCCAACAAAAAGACAGACCGTGCAGGCCGTGACCCTCTGTGGATCCGCGCAAAAAAAGTCTATGGCGTCAACCGCTGCGACCCGGTCATTTCCTACGAAGACTACCTTCGCATCACGACAGTTCCCGCAAATCTGAACCTTCTCCAGCAGGGAAAGGTAGTGATTCTTCTTGACGACACACAGATAGCCTACAGTGTCTCCGCTCCGGAAAAAGACGTAGGCTATTACCTTGACTACTTCAAGCTCAAGAAAGAAATTGAAGACCCTGTGCAGCCCGAAACCTCTGTAAAAGACACTCCGGGCGGACTTACAATCGTCATGGAAAACCTCCAGTTCGTCGCAGACTCCTCTGAACTGCTGCCGCAGGAAAAGCCCCGTGTAGACCTCATCGCAGCAGAAATAAAGAAGATTCTCAACAGCGGCGAATACACCATAAGGGTTGACGGCCACACCGCAGACGTAAACAAGCCTAACGGTCAGCGCACACTTAGTTTCCAAAGAGCCGAGGCTGTCGTAAATCAGCTGGTCAATCAGGGAATCAACAAGGATCTGTTCACATGGTTCGGTTATGGCGGAACAAAACCCGTGGGAGACAACTCCACCGCAGAAGGCCGCGCCCAGAACCGCCGGGTGGAAATTACTGTCATTCCAAAAGGCACCACAATAGAACGCCGTTAGCCTCCACTGCAAAAAAATCCCGGAACCTCAAACGCTCCGGGATTTTATTTTTATTTACGAAACTTTTTCTACAGCGTCTTCACAGTCACTTTCAGCACCCGCACCATCGAATTTCACGTCATGCTTCTTTAGAAAACGGTCAAAGTGCACTGCAAGATACTTACGGTACCACTTCTGCCTGAGAATCCAAACCCTGAGCCGGTTGGACACGTTGCAGAACGCAAGCACCGCTATGACAAAAAACGGCACCTGCGGAACCACAGGAATGGCCAGTCCCACAAGCCCTAGAAGAGTAAACACAATACCTACTACAATCCACAATAGTTTCATCAAGCCTCACTCAATTCATGCAGTATAGCCAAGAGTCTCTGCCAGGAGACAAACACCCTCTACCATGGCCTTATGCTCCTCAGGGGCAATCCTTGCATACAGAGAGTCCGGTGTGTCATCAGGCATTACCGGCACCTTCTTCTGCACAAGAATACGTCCCGTATCACAGCCGGAATCCACCAGATGCACAGTGCAGCCGCTTTCCTTTTCTCCAGCAGCAATCACCGCTTCATGAACATTATGTCCCCACATTCCCACACCACCGAACTTGGGCAGCAGAGCCGGATGAAGATTCACAATACGGTCTTTGTATGACTCGATGATTTTTCCGCCAAGGACAGAAAGATATCCCGCAAGGACAATAGCATCAATATGGTAGGCCTTGCACAGTTCAAGCACAGCATTGGAAACAGCAATCCGCTTTGTGTCACGGTCAGCCGCACGGGCAGTCTCAGCACCCATGACAGAAAAAGGACTTCTTATTTCCGCAGGGATCAAGGCAAGCCTGGCCCTCTCAAGCGCATAGGCCTCCTTGGTATTGCTCACGACAAGCGCAATATGGTAAGGACACTCCGTATGAGCCTTTTCAAAATCAATCAGCGCCTGAAGATTTGTGCCGCCACCGCTAACCAGAACCGCAATATTCATTTTTGCCATAAAAGCCTCTACATTCTAACAAATAGCTCCGGTTCAATCCCGGGCTTTCTAAAGTTTAGCAGATAAAACCAAAAATAACAACCAATGATTCAGAACTCAAATGCTAATCAATTTTGACAAAAAGCAGAGACAAATTGAAAACCGTTTTCATATTGACAAAAGCCACAAATTATGTATAATCTGAAAACCGTTATCGTTTTCATTCCGGAGACTCACATGAAAAGTCATACACTCGCACTCATGGCCACAATACTAGCCGCACTCAGCCTCAGCACAGGCTGCAAAGAAAAAAGCAGTGCAAAGACTACAAGAATAGTAACAACCATTTTCCCCGCTTACGACTGGACCCGTGAACTCACATCAGGCATTCCCGTAGAGCTCACCATGCTGATGGACAACGGCACCGACATGAACCGTTACCAGCCCCGCGTACAGGACATAGCAAAAATCTCAGCCTGCGACATTTTCATCTACGTAGGAGGCGAAAGTGACAACTGGGTAAATGGAGTCCTCCGCAATGTCCGCAACAAGAATCTGCTGACAGTGAACCTGCTTCAGGAAACAGGCATCCATGCAAAGACAGAAGAATTAAAAGAAGGCATGGAAAACACTGAGGAAGCAGAGGAAACCGAATACGACGAGCACGTATGGCTTTCCCTCCGCAACGCAAAGATACTCTGCACCGCAATAAGCCGTGCCGCCGCACAAGCCGCCCCTGCCTACCAGGAAGTTCTGGAGCAGAACCTTGAGACCTACACACAGAAACTAAACGCACTGGACAACTCCTACCATGCAGTCATTCAAAAAGCAAAATCCCGCACACTGGTATTCGGAGACCGCTTTCCATTCCGCTACCTGGCCGACGACTACAGCATAGACTACTACGCCGCCTTCCCGGGCTGCTCGGCAGAAACAGAAGCCAGCTTCAAGACAATAAAATTCCTTGCAGACAAATGCGATGCCCTGGACCTGAACAGCATAATGGTAATAGAAAAGTCCGACAAAAAAATAGCCCGCACAATAATAGCAAACTCAAAGAACCCCAAGCGGGCCATACTTCAGCTGGATTCCATGCAGGCAATCAGTTCAAAGGATTCCCAGGGAGGCATAAGCTACCTGACCATAATGCAGAAAAACCTGAACGCCCTCAACGCAGCCCTCAGGTAGCCGCACAGAACCGCTCCCCGCAGGCAATCTTCCCAAAAAACAAAAAGCCCTGACGCCAGCCACGCAAAAAGCGCACTCCGTCAAGGCTTTTTTTTATTCAGCAGGCAGAAACAGCTTTGGAAACTCAGTCAACAAACTGAGTCATTTCCTTGCTGCCCTTGAACTCGCCGGTGATAACTTTGTCAGTATGACCGACCCAGCCAATCTCATAGGCCTTCATATCAGGAATACCAGCCTTGTGGTACTTTCTGGCATTCTTGTTGAACATCTTGAGAATAGCCGCAGCATCTTTCTTGCTGACAGCCAGCACAAAACCAATGCCCATGTTGAATGTAGAATAAACATTCTTAGGATCAGCACCACGGCGCACCAGTTCATCAAAAATAGCAGGAACTTCCCAGCTGTCCTTCTTAATCATTGCAACAAGCTGCTTCTTGCCTTCCTTGGCATGAGGGAACATGCGGGGAACATTCTCGTAAAATCCGCCGCCGGTCACATGAACCATTCCGTGCACGCTGCTGCGGAATTTCTTGAGCACTTCCATGACAGGCTTGACATAAATACGGGTAGGTGTAAGCAAAACCTCGCCGATAGACTTTCCTGTCTTTTTTCCGTCAACCAGATAAGGCTCGTCAAAATC
>CAMNHD010000126.1 GCA_946538875.1 uncultured Treponema sp. | reverse complement strand
GGTAGTAACTGGAAGTGGATGGTCTGTGCTTCCGATGGTGCTGTGATGGATCTGCCGCTTCCGGCTTATACCGGAAATGATCAGGTTCAGGCACTTCTTGATGCAATAAGAGCGGCAAATCCTGGTGTTGAGGTGGAACTTAATGACGGGGATTAGGGGCTTGGTTCCAGATTTTTAAATCCAGTGCCAGGTCTTTAAGCTCCTGGAGCGAGATGGATGCATCGTAGTAGTCGGAGTCCACTGCGATGATGTAAGAGTCCTTTGAAAAGGAAAGCTCTTTGCTTCTGAAGTTTTCCAGGTACCAGCCTGAGGAAGTGTTCACATCTTCCGGGTGGTTTGAGTCCGAGATGTGGGCATTCTGTTTTTCCTTCATAAAGAGGCTGTGTATGAATGAGGCGTTGTAGTCATAATCCATGTTGAAGAAACCTACCGTTATTGTATGTCCGTCCAAGTCGAAATTTGCGCCGGAATTCCAGTGGCCTACAATCGGAACTGCCCAGTTGGAATAATCACGCTCCCGGGCATATGTTTCCGGCACTCTGCCAAGTGTGTAAAACAGGAAGGTGCGCTGTGCCCTTTGATCTGAAGGGAGAATGTAGAGGTTTCTGCGGACCTGGGGGTAAACAAGCAGGCTTCCATCGGAATAGGCATTTGTCATAAAGGAGATGAACTGCTCCTCGGTAAAGTCGGAGGCTTTCATTGTGATGAGCATTGTCTTGTCCTGATTGGTGCCGGTAAGTGAGTAGGAGCCTGGGTGTTCTGTGTCCGGGAAAAACGAGCAGTCAAAGACTTGTCCGGGGGCTTCCAGGGTGACAGGGACCTTTGCGGTTTCTGTGGAGCTGTTGATTTCTCCTAAAATATACTGGGTAAAGTCTGACTCGCATTCAAATATGATTACCTCCACTGTTTTTCCAAAGAGGCTGTCTTTGTATTCTGCGTATGACACGGCGTGTACCATTCCGTTGGATGTGTCATGGATAAAACTGCTGAGGTCAAGTCCTGTGTCGGGCAGTGAAGCTCCGGTTGCCAGAATGTTGTCTGTATCGTAAAGCTCAATTTTCTCTATCTGGTAGTCGCGGTTCACCGGGAAGGAAAGCAGGCAGCTGCGGATGCTCTGGCTGAGTATGGCCGGTATTTCCGTTGCTCCAGCTTCCGAGACGACGGGTGTTTCCTGCACCACACGGTTATAATCGTTGATTTTCTGCTCAAGAGTGTTGTAGTCAGTGATTCCCTGGATTGGTACGCCTGTTTCCTTGATTTGCCCGGCAAGCAGCTCTGCCTCCTGTGTGGTGCTGAATGCTCCTGCCTGGAGATTAAAGCGGAAAAGGTCGCCCTGGTCGTAAAGTCCCATTACGTAGGCGTCTATGTTTTGGCTCAGCAGACGGTCGCGGTCGTGGATTGCATGTTCTTCTTCGCGGTAAGTGTTTATGAGCACTGTGTATGGTGCTTGAGCGGAAAAGTCAGTTGTCTGGATGTTTTGTGTCAGCTGAACGGGAGCGGCTGTTTGCGGTTCAGGCTGCGCTTCCGGGGTGGAAGCTGCGGTTTGCGGTTCAGGCTGCACTTCCGGGGCGGAAGCTGCGGTTTGCGGTTCAGCTGTCGCTTCCGGGGTGGAAGCTGCGGTTTGGGGTTCAGGCTGCGCTTCTGGGGTGGGAGCTGCGGTTTGCGGTTCAGCTGTCGCTTCCGGGATGAGTGCCACGGCTGCAGGTTCATGTTGCGTTGCGGGGCCTTGAGGGGATGGTGCCCAGCCGTTTTTGAGGGCGGGGGAGTAGGCGTTCCGCTGGTCGGCCTTGCAGACCCAGAGATTCGTTATGCCAAGTGCGGCGGCCTTTTTTACAAGGGCATCCTGTTGCCTTACTGCGCTTGAGGAACTTGCGGTGTTCACCTGACCATCATCCTGTGTGGCAAGAACACGGTAGAACAGCCCCCTTTCTGTTCGGACGGAGACTATGAATGTATAGATGTCCTGGTCTTCCAGTTTTTCCTGAAGATGAAGCGCATTTTCCTTTGTCCTGAACGACCCCATGCAGACGTACCATGACTGGGCGGAAATGTTGACAGTGCAGGAAAGTGCGAGCAGTGCAAGGATGGCATAAAAGCGGAAATTCTTCATAACTCCTCCATATTTTAAGATTATATCACGTTTAAGAGCTCTTGTCCAAAATTACTTTCCGTGGAATATGTACCCATAAGGCTACCCCCGGCTGGAAGGGCGGGCAGCGTTGCGGCGTATGCCGCAATGGAGGCTGGGCCGGAACCCTGGAAGACGGGTGCACGGGTGCGGGGGACTGCCGGTTGCAGCCATGCATGAGAGTGGACTATGCGGTGTGGTCCTGATATGGAAAGATAAAAATTTTAAACAAAAATTTGTCAGATGGGGAAATTCGTGGTATCCTATTACGTGGAGCAGAGAATTTTTTGCAACGAGGTAAAATATTTCTATAAAAAAATTGCTCGGCGCTGGCGGGGCTAAGGAAGAAAAGCAGTTTTTTACTCAGAAGGCTGATTTGATCCGCGAGTTCAATGTGTCTATGTTCAACGAATTTATGTTTTTTTCGTTCGTTGTGCAGGTTATTGTCCTTCTGGTGACTTTTATTCCCCATATCGAATCTTTGAATCCTCAGTTTAAGGGCACCTTCAAGGTTATCTTTGCGGTGTTCACGGTGTATTATCTTCTGGGCATGGTGTGCATGAAGACTCTCCAGACTGTTATAGACCGCCATCCACTGCCGTTTTTGTATGCGCTTTTCTTTTCCATATACATGGAGTCCATTCTGCTGAACTGGGTGTGCCCTGAGCCTATGCCCTACGTGATGCTGATTGGATTCAGGGTGATGTTCCCTGTGCTCTGCCTGGATTACCGCTGGAGGGTGAACCTCTGCAACAATCTGGTGCTGACTTTTGCGGTCTTTGTGCTTTCGCCGCTGCATAAGCCGCTGAGTATCTTTATCACTGACGTGGTTTCCAGTACGATTTTTACTGTGATGGGCATGGTCATTGGTTCCATGACTATGAACAACCAGCTGCGCTATCTTGATACACGCGAAGTTACGCGGGACAAGGAACTTGATATCGAAAAGGCCAAGAACGAGGCAAAGACGGCGTTTCTTGCCAATATGTCGCACGAGATACGTACTCCGCTGAACTCTATCCTGGGGCTCAACGAGATGATTATCCGCGAGTCAAGAAATCCGCAGATACTTGAGTATGCCAATAATATCCAGTCTTCGGGCAAGACTTTGCTCAAGATTATCAATGATGTGCTGGATTTTTCAAAGATTGAGGCCGGTAAACTTGAGATAATGAATGCCGAGTATGACCTTACTCAGGTTATTTCCGAACTGGTCAGCACTACCCATGCCTCCGCAAAGGAAAAGAATGTGGAATTTGTGCTGGATGTGGACCAGACTGTGCCGCACTTGCTTTACGGTGACGAGCTGCGGGTAAAGCAGTGCATAATGAATATTCTGAACAATGCGGTCAAGTACACGGAAAAGGGTTCTGTCACGCTTTCTATAACTTACGACAGGGTGGATAATCAGAACATTATGCTCAAGGTTCGCGTTGTGGATACTGGAATCGGCATAAAGGAAGAGGATTTGTCGCATCTGTTCAAGGCGTTTGAGCGTATTGACGAAAAGCGCAACCGGACTATAGAGGGCACGGGGCTTGGCATGAACATTGTGCAGATGCTTCTGCAGCAGATGGGCTCACAGCTTGAGGTGAAGAGTGAATACGGCAAGGGTTCCGACTTTTCTTTTGAAATCAAGCAGACTGTTGTGTGGTGGGAGCAGATGGGCGACTTCAATGCCCGGCACAGGCGGTATATTGAACGGATGGAGCAGTATAAGGAAAGCTTCCATGCGCCGAATGCCCATATTCTGATTGTTGACGACACAAAGATGAATCTTGTGGTTATGAAGGAACTGCTCAAGCGCTCTCAGATTCAGATTGACACTGCGCTTAGCGGCAGGGAGATGCTTGAGCTGGTGCAGCGTTTTAAGTACGATGTGATTTTCATTGACTACCGTATGCCGAATATGGATGGTATCGAGGCTTTCCATGCGATGGAGCGTCTTGAGAACAACAAGAATATCGGTGTGCCGTGTATTGCTCTCACTGCCAACGTGATTTCCGGCGCAAGGGAACGCTATATCCGCGAAGGTTTCTCTGATTATCTGTCCAAGCCTGTGGATTCCCGCCAATTGGAAAAGCAGCTCCGCTACTACCTGCCGGAACGTCTTGTGACTTTGACCCAGGATCAGACTGACGGCTCTGACCTTGCTGCCGATGGGGCTGAGGTCGATGGGGATTTTGGATCTGCTTCTGGGGCTGGTTGCGGAACTCCTTCCGTGGACCTGAGCTCTCCGGCGGGTACAGCTGCGGAATCTGGTGCTAATGCGGCGGCTTGTGAATCCGATATAGAATTGGAAGACATAGACATGAATGTTGCACTGCAGAACTGCGGTACTACGGAGGTTTTTAAGCTTGCGTTAAAGGAGTATTATGATACAATAGAAGTCCGGGCTGCTGACATTGAAAAGTTTGCCGCCCAAAAGGATTTCAGGAATTATACTGTTCTGGTTCATGCGCTCAAGAGTTCTTCCAGACTTATTGGTGCGGTGGAACTTGGAAATCAGGCTGCCTATCTGGAAAAGTGCGGGGATGAGCAGAATCTTGCGGAGATTGAACTTAAGACTCCGGGCCTGCTCTCGCTGTACAGGTCCTATCTGGTCAAACTGGCTCCTGCTTTTCCTGCCGGGGAAGCTGTCAAGAAGTCTGAACTGCCGCTTGAGAGATACAATGAGGCTATGGTGGCGGTTAAGGAATATGCCGCTTCCTTTGACTTCAATGCAATCGACAGTATAATGGAAATGCTGGATTCTTACGAGATACCTAAGTCTCAGTTAAAAAAGTTTGCTGAAATAAAAAGATGCGTCAGGGCGGGTGATAGTGCCGCTTTGCTGGAATTATTATGATACTGGAAGGTAAGATTTATGGATAAACGCATTTTGTTTATAACAAACAACTCGGAGAGTTTTCTGGTAATTGCCATGGGAAAAACTCTCAGCGAAGCCGGTTACCAGGTGATTTTCTGCACTCCGGCGCCTGCTCAGATTGAAGCTGTTCCTAATTCTCCGTCGATATATGTCATCTACCTTGATGGTGAGGATACAACCTTCAAGCCTGCTCTTGAATATTTTAAGGCCAACCTGTCTATTGCCGACCAGGAACACGCCCTTTTTCTTATAGGAAATCCTATAGAGATTGCCTCTGCATATAAGACTATTCCTGAAGGCCTTGTGACCACGGCTTACGAGCGGCCTGTGAACACTACTGACTTGATTAACTCCCTGAACCAGCTGACATCCACTTATAACTATACATCTGCTGAGGATGGTGTGTCAAAAAGTTTTGCAGGAGACGGGGATGCCAGCAAAAAGAGTCTGCTTCTGGTGGACGACGACAGCACTCTGCTGCGTTCAATGCAGAGCTGGCTCAGCAAGTCATACAATGTCTTTATAACAAATTCCGGTATGAATGCGCTGAATTTCCTGAAGAGCCGCACTGTGGACATGATACTGCTTGACTACGAGATGCCCGT
>CAMNHD010000125.1 GCA_946538875.1 uncultured Treponema sp. | reverse complement strand
ACACGGGAGGCCCTTCACGAAAACGGCTTTGACGACGGAAGAATCAAGTGGCTCTCACAGCCCCACATTCAGACTTCAGAGCTTGAGCGCATCACAGGTTCCTATGACGAAGCATGCCAGTCACTTTCCATAGTATGCGACAGGCTTGGAAACGAAGAGCTGTGGAATTTCAAGCAGAACATCAGCACTGACGCAGACATCTTTGCAAACCAGTATTCCACGGTCCCCACAAAGGACGCTTCCATAAAGGACGTGCTCTCACAAAAGTGGCTCGACCGCTCTCTGATTCAAACAGGCCCCGACACTTTTACAGCTGTCTGGCGCTATGCAGACTCCACCGCCTGGCACTCACTCAACGGAGACGAGCAGGACAGACTCAGGAAACTCTTCGAGTCAGTCAATCGGCAGCAGGAAAATCTGTGGAAGGAACATGCACTCAAGGTGCTTGAGCCTATCGTAAAGGCAAGCTCCATGCAGCCCTGTGCCGAAGACCTTGGAGTGCACCTTGAATCCCTGCCCGAAGTCCTTAAGCGGCTGGACATCTATTCACTCAAAGTCATCCGCTGGAACAGACGCTGGGAGGCAGAAAAGCAGCCCTATGTATTCTTTGAGGACTATCCGTTCAACTCAGTCACCACAACTTCAGTCCACGACAGCAGCACGCTCCGTCAGTGGTGGAACCAGGAAAAGGACAGTGTAAGGGCTTACCTTTCTCTCTGGAATGAAGAAATAGACGGGGATGAAGCGGCGGCAGGAGAAGCCGATGTGCCAAAAGTCAATGCGGACGACGACTTCTCACCGGAAGCAGCAGCCCTCATACTGGGCTCAGGAGCAACTTCCAACAGTGCCTGGTACATCAATCCGCTGCAGGACTACCTGTATCTGGACAAGGCCTATTATCTTGAGGACATGGACAGCGAGCGTATCAACGTGCCTGGTTCGGTAAGCGACTTCAACTGGACATACCGGATGCCGGTGACAGTGGAACAGCTCCAGCAGAATGAATTATTGATAAAAAATATTAAGAATATAGCGAATATCCATGACATCTATACGGAGGAAGCATAACGTGAACGGTAAATTTCCAATTTCCTACAATGAATTTCACATCAACAAGGCAATAAGGGATTTATGTGCCTTTGACCAGTCCCTGTACAGTTCAAGCGGCAACGTAATTTTTGCAAACCTCAAGGCCGTCCGTGAATTCCAGACCAAACTGAACAATGTCTTTTCGGAGCGTGGTGAAGATGAAAAAAGAGTCTCTGCAGGCAACCTGAACGCAATGGGACTCATTGACGAGATTTTCCACTACGTCTGTATGCTCTTCCGCAGGGACAAGGCCCCTGATGCATTCTCCAAGCTGCTTTCCGACCTTGACACTTACTTTGGCCGTGACCAGATTGACACCCTCCTTCTTCAGTTCATGGAAGAATTTCCGCCTACCGCCGTATATCAGAAAAAACTTTCCAACAAGGACTATCTTATCCAGACCTGTTACGATGCAGGAACTGGTCTGCAGAGAGACAACCGCGAACAGGTGCTCGAAGAGCTGATTATGCTCCACCTTGCAAACGAAAACCCTGCATTCCATCCGTTCCAGATTCTTTTTGACGACAGGAAGCTTTCACTGAACGCCGACTACATCAAGACCTGGAACCAGATAAAGGCCTTTTTCCTTACACAGCCAGTCTTTGGCCCAAAGAACAACAACCTCATCGCCATGCTCAAGGAACCAGTCATCGCCTCCCCCACCTCACTCAAGGGACAGCTTGACTACATCCGCCAATACTGGGGAGACCTGCTGGGCGAGTGGCTCAAGCGTCTGCTCGAAGGCATAGACACAATCAGCGAAGAAGAAAAGGCCGCATGGCACCCCACAAACGGCGGCACTCCTGACATGGCACCTTATTCCTACGAGAACCTGATGCGCGAATACGAACGCTTCAGCCCGGACCGCGAATGGATGCCAAAAGTAGTTCTTATGGCAAAGACAGTGCTCGTCTGGCTGTACCAGCTGAGCAAAAAGTACAACAGGGACATATCCCGTCTTGACCAGATTCCGGACGAAGAACTCGACAATCTGCGTGACCAGGGCTTTACAGGCCTGTGGCTCATAGGCTTGTGGGAACGTTCCTACGCCTCAAGGAGAATCAAACAGATAAACGGCAACCCCGAAGCCGCCGCAAGCGCCTATTCACTGCTCGACTACGAGATTGCAGGAAATCTTGGCGGATGGGATGCCCTGGACAACCTGCGCCGCCGCTGCTGGGCAAGAGGTATACGTCTTGCAAGCGACATGGTTCCAAACCACACAGGCATGGACGGCAAGTGGGTCATTGAACACCCGGACTACTTTATCACAACCAAGGACTGTCCCTTCCCGCAGTATACATTCAACGGTGAAAACCTAAGCCAGGACGGAAGGGTCTCCCTTTTCCTTGAAGACCACTACTACTCAAAGAGCGACTGTGCTGTCTGCTTCAAGCGCGTGGACAACCAGACCGGGGATGTCACATATATCTACCACGGTAACGACGGTACAGGAATGCCTTGGAACGACACCGCCCAGATAGACTTCCTCAACCCCACAGCCCGCGAAGCCGTCATCCAGCAGATTATGAAGGTGGCCGCAAACTTCCCGATTATCCGTTTTGACGCGGCAATGGTCCTTGCAAAGAAACACATAAGACGTCTTTGGTACCCGGAACCAGGACACGGAGGAGACATTGCTACGCGAAGCCAGTACTCCCTCACCACGGAACAGTTTGAAAAAGCAATTCCAAATGAATTCTGGCGCGAAGTTGTGGACCGCTGCGCAAAGGACATGCCCGACACACTGCTTCTGGCAGAGGCATTCTGGATGATGGAAGGATACTTTACCCGCACACTGGGAATGCACCGCGTCTACAACTCGGCCTTTATGAACATGCTCAAGAAGGAAGAGAACCAGAAGTACCGCGACACAGTAAAGAACACAATCAAATTCGATCCGCAGGTGCTCAAGAGATTCGTGAACTTCATGAACAATCCTGACGAGGAGACCGCAGTCGCACAGTTTGGAAAGGGCGACAAATACTTCGGCGTCTGTACGCTCATGATAACAATGCCGGGCCTCCCGATGTTCGGTCACGGACAGATAGAAGGATTCGAGGAAAAGTACGGAATGGAATATACCCGTGCCTACCGCGACGAAAATCCTGACCAGGATCTGGTGAACCGTCACAACCACGACATATTCCCGCTTGCCCACAAGCGCTACCTCTTTTCCGGAGTCGACAACTTCCTGTTCTACGATGTGTGGAACGACGGCAAGGTGAACGAAAACGTATTTGCATATTCAAACGGCGCAGGCAATGAACGCACAATTGTCTTCTACAACAACAAGTACGAAAGGGCAGCAGGCTGGATTAAACAGTCATGCGAGTTTGCAGTAAAGACAGGCAGCGGGGAAAACGACAAGGAAATGCGGACAATGTCGCTTGCCGAAGGCCTGAACCTGAACTGGGGAGAAAAGAATTTCTGCATCTTCCGCGAACACCGCACAGGTCTCTGGTACGTCCGCACATGCAACGACATCATAGAAAAAGGCATGTTCGTGTCGCTCAACGGATTCGAGTACCAGGTGTACATGGATGTCCAGCAGGTGACAGACAAGGCAGAAGGCAAATACGCAAAGCTTAACGAACTGCTTAACGGCTCAGGAGTCCCAGACCTTGAGATTGCCTGGCAGGAATACCGCTACAAGGAACTGTACAAGGCCCTTGAAGCCTTTGCAACCCCGGAATTCTTTGAAAAGATTCAGACACTCTTCACACCGGTGGCAGTGCTCAAGGCAAAGAACCTGGAGATTATAAAGACAGAGGACCTGTTCGACACAATAAAGGAAGCTGCACTTGAATACTATGAACAGGAATCAGAGTTCGCAATGCAGGAGTCCGAATTCCAGATACTCAATGCACCAAAGCTGAAGAGACTCAGAAGCAAAAAGCAGGTCACACAGAAAGAGGCACGCCTCTCCAAGAAGTCCACGGAAGCCACACCGCAGCAACGTTACCAGGCATTCTGCAAACAGATAGAATACCTTGCTACCATAGCCGCAAATGCCCAGGGAGTGGAAAAGACTGACGATGATCCTACCTCACCGCGCTACAGAATCTCAAACTCGGCATTCAAGGTGGCAGTAGACACACTCATATACGACGGTCTTATCTCCAACGAAAATTCACCGGAGATTCTCACCGCATTTGCAATAGTGTCTTCCGCAGGTTCCGCAAACTGCCTCAAGTGGGGACTTGACCGCAAACTCACAGAGTACCTTGCAAAGGCCGGAATCAAAGCCCAGAACATCAGCAACATACTCAAGACCCTGTTCATCATGATGAAGGTCCGCGACTTCAACTTCGGCTCCTCAGGCTACACCAAGGCCACATACGACACAGCCGTAATGCTTGTGGACGGAGAATATTCATATCTCCTCACAGGCGCAAACGAGTTCAACGGAATCAGATGGTTCAACAAGGAAAAGATGGACCTTACGCTCTGGTACAGCTTTGCAGGCCTTGTGATGTACAGTCCGCGCATCCTGCGTGAGCAGATACACCGCCTGTACCGCACACTCTCCGCCGCTAAGGACGGAGCAGAGTTCCAGTGCAGGAAGTTCACCGAACCGCTCAAGCCCGCAAAGCCAGCCCATGTGGCAGCCGGAACCGAGGCAATCCTTGATTCCCTGGCCACAAAGGTAAGGGCAAGAAGGGCTAGAAGAGGCGCAGCAGATTCAAAGAATTCAGAACAGAAGTGATATAGTCAATGTCGCTGGGTAAAACCGGCGGCTTGTCCAGAGTGACAGGCACCGAAGCCCCGGCGACATTCGCTTCCACTTCCGGCGACTCACCAAGATTATGCTGAATGAACTGCCGTGAAAGCGCCGGAGCATCGCGCGAAACAAGTACCACAGTTCCTTCATCATCGTACCACACATCGCTGCGTATCCGTGCCGCCGCATAGGCCGCAGAAGTTTCACCGTCAGCATAGACACCATATTTGGAAAACAGTTCCCTGCATGAGTCTTCCTTCTGTTTATCGCTCACGTCAGCAGGATAAACAAAGGAACGCAGCATAAGAGAGTTTGCCTTGAAGATATTCTCCATACGCTCAAGGCTGGAAGGATCAGCCGGGTCGGCTGGAGTACGTTTTTCCAAAGGCACAAAACTGTCCAGCACCTGCACGTTTCCGCCCGCATCAAGCTTAAGGTTTCTGGTGGAAGGCACAATAAAGCCCTTGAGCGGCAGTGCCATCTGCCAGCTGTAAAGCCCCGCAACAAGGTTCCCGTAATTACCCGCAGACTGCGCATAGTAAATGTCACCGGAAATCTTCTTCTTAATCTGGGTAAAGGCGTAAGTGTAAAAGAAAGCCTGGGGCAAAAGCCGTCCAATATTCGCAGAATTGGCAAGAGTCAGATGGTATTTTTTTACAAGCAACCTGTCCGCAAAAATCCTGCGTACCAGATTGTGGCAGTCCTCCTCCGTTCCGTCAATTTCAATCGGGTAGATATTGCCCCCGTTCCACACAAAATCCGACTCTTCAAGACCGCGCACCCTGCCCTTTGGAT
>CAMNHD010000124.1 GCA_946538875.1 uncultured Treponema sp. | reverse complement strand
TCCGGCAACGGTTTCACCCTGGAGAGGAAGTTCTTCAACTCTGACACTGGAGCCGAGATCTGTCCCGGAGACATCGTCCCGGTTGGAGCCAAGGTTACCGCAAGGTATGCCATATGGAACCAGGAAAACCGCAGTTTCGTGCGCCTGTCGGCCACAAGGGAAGCATCCCTGAGGCCTGCCGACCAGCTCTCAGGCCTGTACGGACTGAACGGCTACCGCGACGTCCGTCCCGACCGCACCGAATACTGGTTCGACAGCTATCCGGAGGAGAATACCACCATAACGGAGGAGTTCTTCGTAACCCAGGCCGGAACTTTCCGCGCCCCGGTAATCACAGTGGAGTCCCTGTACGCGCCGCATTACCGCGCAAATGCGGGTTTTGGCGGCCCTTTGCAGGCATCGTGGTAAATCCTTAATAATATGATAATGAAAAAGATTCTGTCCTTGTTTGCAGCCGCAGCTGCTGCAGTGCTTCTCTCCCAGGCTGGGGCGGGGGCGCAAAATTACGCCATCTCTGTCCAGAACGACACCGTCTGGCATGGTTTCAAGAACCTTTCTTACGATGGTATCGGGGCCCTGATACAGGAACAAGCTCCGGAGAACGTGTTCGTGTATATAGATTACACAACCTCCTTCCTCGTCTGCCAGGACATCCAGAGTGCCATTTCCATGTCTTCCGAGGCGGGTGTCGTGTTCATGAATCCGCTCAAGTATTCAGACTGGGGAAAAGGCCGCAGATACGGCCCGTTCATGGCCGTCCACGAAAAATTCATGGAGTGGAGCCTTTTTGAAGATGCAAAGAAAAACGACACTGTCCTTGAAATTGACTCAAGCTGCAAGGACCCCCTCAAGGAACTTGGGAAGAAAGAATATACGGCCGTACTCCTTAAGCTTGACAAGAAGGCAACAGTTGGCTATGTGTACGACTTCATCAGTAAAGTTGAGGAGGTATGCCCCAATATAGTGATAAAGGTTCCTGAAGGGGATTACTCCATGGCAGACTATATCCACATCTTCCAGACAGACCCTTCGGAGTACGACTTTGAGACTTACCCTTGCGTCATGGGCCAGGCCTGGACGGTTTACCGCGGAAGTGAGCTCTGGGACCCCCAGGACTTTGCGAAGAATCTTGTGGCTTTTGAAAGCATAACCAAGATTAAAGCACCCGGTGCCCGTCCCGGAAAGGGCCGTGCAGTGGTGGAAATGACTGTTACTCCGCTTGGAACGCTCCGGGATGTAAAGATTGTACGCCGCAGCGCACTTCCCGGTCTTGACGATGTCATCATCAAGGCTATCAGTGAAGCACGTCCCTTATGGGTTCCCCAGTACAAGAAGGACGCACCCATCAACGTGAAAGTTACTCTGCCCGTTGAGGGGGAGATTGGGGCGTACTGATAAATTTTGGATAAGATTCTTTACCTATGGACAGCTTCCCCTCACGGGTGAAGCTGTTTCCTTCTATTACCACCCTGATGCCTTTCTTGCCGTCGGTTACCAGAAAAGCTCCCGAGCAGGAAGTGAGAAATCCGAATTTGTCATCGTCTTTGGGGCGGCGCAGCAGAGTGTAGCCGATTTGTGGCGCTATGCTGTATGAATAGGGTGCAGTGATGGTGAAAGTCTTTGTATCACCTCTGCTTGTCTTGAATTCCTTGACATGTGTGGACATCACGTAACCCGACATGTCCAGGAAAGAGTATTCGAAACGTGATTTGTGGGTGTTGCGGTCACCGTCGGCATTGTCCACTATGGTCACGGTGATTTGCTGCAGCTGCGCCCTGGCGGTCTCCATGCCCAAAAGGCAGGAAACCACCAAGGCCAGTATGCAGCGAAAAATGGACATTATTTTCCTTTATCTACTTTCAGGTCTCCGTTCTTTATTGATTGGAGAAGGTTGCCGTTCTTTATTGTCCCTATGACGTTAAACGCATATATTTCGCCGGAAGACATAGTATGCATGTCCAAAAGTCCCCAATCCACAGCATGACATTCTCCTGTGTTCAAATCTTTGGCAACAACCTGCCAGACCGGGTACACAAACAGGCGCTCGTCGTCATACATGTTAAAAGTACCCTGTATCCAGGGTCGGCTGGATTTTGAGGATAACTCGAGCTGTATGCCGCCGTGGGTGCAGTCGGCGATTCTGCGCAGGTTCCCGTTACGGTCATAAAGGGGCGATTCAACGAACAGATAAAGCTTCAGGTTACTTGGAAGGGTTGCTCCGTTATTGTATTTAAGCTTGAAGACCATGTTGTGTTTGACATGGTATCCATTAATCTTCCCGGGCCAGAAACCATCCCTCATGGAAGGCCTGTCAACGCCATCAGAATTTTTATAGTGTGATGTGTTTTTCGCGATATCTTCTTTATTGTTATTGTAAACAAATGCATTACCGTCTTTGTCCACGTAGAAAATAGCCTTGGTGGGAAGTTTGGGGTCATTCAGCTGTTTGTATGTTTCGCCGGGGATGAAGTCGAAATAAAAGCGCTCAACCTCTGATTGCGAAACAAACAGCTCGCGATTCTTCCAATACATGGGTACGAAGGTATGGCGGCTGTTATAGCCTCCAAAGCGAGTCTCGAATTTCCCGTTATACTTTGTTTGGAAGTCGTAGTGGATATCGTCTCGGATTACTTGTCCTGCCGGGGCCTTGAGAAGGACTATATGGTCCGTAAAATCGTTGGCCGCGACGGAGACGGTCCTGGTCTCTATGCTCAATACTTTGTGAGTCAGGGCTTCGCAGAGAAAATAGTCTAAACGGACCTTATATTCCGGAAAGGACCTGAACTCGAAATAATCTGAAGTCCTTATAGTCAGCTTTATTTCCGAAGACCATCTCCTGTCCGGATAATTCTTGAAATAGTCATCTGAAGAAAGGTTATCTTCAGAGAGAAAAACATCAACTTGGGCGAAAGCCTGGCCAAGGCCCAGGAGGCATACTGCCAGGAGGGTTATTATTCTTTTCATGAGGCTTAGATACTTTCAATATTCAGTGTCAGCGCCTTGCCGTATGCGTCCTTGGCGGTGATGCTGAACACCGCCGGGGCGTCTGCGCTGAATTCCACGGAGTTCGAAAAGGTCCTCACATACCAGGTGTCGCCACTATATGGGGTACCGGCTGCTTCTGCAGCTGCGTCCTTGCACACGGACTGGCCGTCCACGGCTATGGTCCATTTTGCTGTTCCTGTAAACAGTTTCTTGGTTTCTGTATTCACAAGGAGGTATTCGTGAGTGTTGCCATCTGCGCTTACAGTCTCACTACCGGTGACGACTTCGTCATTCTCGTTCATGAAAACGATGTTTTCAGTCTCGAATCCGGTTTCGGGAGTCTTGTCCTTTTTGCAGGATGTTGTGAGAAGGCTGCCTGCGAGAATTGCCGCTGCAGCGACGAAATAGAATAGTTTTTTCATTGTTTATAGTTTTTTAAGGTTTATTTTGGCAAGTTTGCGTTCTTGAATTCCTCGGCCGAGAGGGAGTCCTTCGTGAAAGGAGAGGAGCCGGAGCTTCTGAGGCTCAAGGATTCGGTGGTACCGTAAAGGTTGATATTGAGGGTGTTTGCACTGCCATATTTGAATACGCCGGTGATCTTGGATACGTAAGTGGCCGATCCGCTGCTACGGGAAGAAATCTCGGCATGGATTCCGTCGCGGATTACGCAGCCTTCGGGAGCAGTGAGGGTGACGGACTTGGTGTCGTTGTCTCCGCTCAGGAGAACAGAGGTTCTCTTCACGTCCTTGACGACGCCGGTTTTCTGGTCGCAAATCACATAGTCAAGATATACCCTGTGTTTGCACTGGGGGCCGTCGCTTGAAGCCATGTCATTGACAGAGACTTTAATCTGGGAAAGACCGTACTTCTTTGCTTCGGCAGCGGCTTTCTCGTCAGCGGCTTTCTTTTGCTCGGCAGCCTTTTTCTCTGCTGCGGCTTTCTGGTCGGCAGCGGCCTTGTCGCTTATTTCCTTGCGAATCTTCTGGGCGAATTCTTCACCGGAAGCCTTGGGATTTTCAACTACCTTTTGGGAAGACTTGTTAGAATTCATATACAATCTTTGACCACTGAGAGCACTACCGGAAACATAGGCCATCAATGCATAAGCACCATCAAGTTTATCATTGCCTATAAAGAATTTTCCGGATTCCGCTGTCTGGAAAGGTGCGCCGGGAGTATATCTGACTCTGATTTCGTAGTGAATATCCTGATTCTTTATAACATATCCGCTTGGAACTGATATGTCCCTTGTGTAGGAATCTTTAGCTCCTGAATTGAAAACGATTTCCTTTGTTTCCACCCTCTTCATCTGGTACGTCGATGCATCACAAAGAACATAGTCAAAACGCAATCTTACTTGACTGCCATCGACTCCTTTGTCTGTATAATCACGAACCACAAGCTTCATAGTGGGAAGGTATGCGGGCCTGTTGCCAGGCAAGTACTCTACCCTGTTGAAATCGGCCATCTTCCTGGCCTCTTCGGCGGCCTTCTCTTCGGCGGCCTTTTTTTCTGCTGCAGCCTTTAATTTATCATTTCTTGCCTGCATTGCAGCTAAGCTTTTTTCCTTCTGTGCCTGCTTGCCGCCAAGGGAAAGCTGTCCCTTATTTGCGTTCTGGGCATCCCTCCAATCGTCTCCCGAAAGTTCGTCTTTGGTGAAAGCCGGGCTTGAAGCGGACCCCAGCATCAATTCATAGCCATTTTTGCTCGAGCCTTCGACGACAAGGTTGATTCTCCCGTTTTTGACGTAGAAGGTTCCAAGGCCGTAGGGGGAGTTGTGCCATTTTTTGTCGTCACCGGGCCTCTGCCTGAGCTGCAGGTGGACGATGGGATCTACATGATAGCCAGTAGGAGCGGTGAGGGTTAACTGCTTGGTAGAGCCGGGACTCATAGTGAATTCGCTGTTCTCCACCTTGACAATCTTGTTGGAACTGTCGCAGATTACATAGTCGAAACGGATTTTGTGATGCTTGTCACTTCCGCTTCCTTTTGAAGCGTTGTCGGTAACGCTGATTGAGATCTGGGCAGACATTCCCAATGAAATAAGGGAAAGCCCCAATACTGCAAGAAAATGCTTGATACTCATAGTTTTTGAGGTTGAAGTTATAAAATATATAATTGCTATAATAGACCTTCTTTCCGCGCTTTTGCGAGCATTTCCGAAACGCCTCCGACGTCCAGTTTTGAATAGATGTTCTGCTTGTGGTTGTTCACGGTATGGACGCTCACGTGCATCGTGTCTGCCATTTCCTGGGCCGAAAGACCTTCCTGGCACAGTTTCAGCACCTCCATTTCGCGTGCCGTGAGGCCATAGTTCTTGATCACTGCCTCTTTCTTCCTGGCTACGGAAATGACGTAGTCCGAAACCTCCTGAGCCAGGGCGGGATTGCCGGGGAGCAGCCCCATTATGTGCTGGCGGATCTTGTCCTCCGGAAGCGAAGTAATGCCTTCGAGTTTCTGGGCACCGGCGATTCCCGGGAAGGCAAACTCCCTGGAAATAAGGTGTATAAGCTGCTCTTTCGCCATGTTGGACACAGACAGTTGGTGGTTTATGGCTCTTACTCTTCTGGTGTGCATGACAGCCTGGACAATGACTACAGTCAGAATCAGCGAAAGGACTGTCAGCAGTATGACAAACAACTTGTAGCTCCTT
>CAMNHD010000123.1 GCA_946538875.1 uncultured Treponema sp. | reverse complement strand
CAGGGGAACACGCTTACACTCACAATTCCATTCACTGGCTACAACCCGCGAATTCCAAAGATAGTACTCTCAGAAATCAGGCACACCAAATTTTCCAAGACAGTCTCCGGCCAGACAGTCCCCTACTACCCCTTTGTGGAACTGCTTGCCCTGCAGGACGGAAACCTTTCGGGACTGGAACTGGTCACAGGTTCGACCCTGGGGAAATTCTCAGCAAAACTGCCGCCTGTTGAAGTAAAGAAAGGCCAGTATATAACCGTCCACTTCTGCCCTGCCCCATGCGGCGCAACAAGTGAACTTGGCGAAAACCTCCGGGAAGCGGCAGGAACAGACACCTGTTCCACAGCAAGGGATATCTTTGTGGAGCTGGAAGAAGGATTTAAATTTCTATCCACAAGCGATGTGCTTGTGCTGAGGAATTCCTCAAACCTTGCTATATTGGACGCACTACCTTTTTTCAAGACAACAAAGACCATGCGCTACCCATACGAAACCCTGCTTGAACAGGTGACAGAAAGCGCTGTGTGGCTGGATGCATACGGTGACGCTGACTGCTCGCTGGAAAACGCAGTCTGTATTGACGCCTACACAACAGTCAACAGGTCACTCTGCCGGCAGAACAATGCGGCACTTCTTGCGGTTGACTGGGATGCGGGCGGCTCTTACCAAAGTGGTGATTACTGCGGAAATGACGGCGGCACTTACCAGGGCAGCAATGCGGAGACAGGCGGCGGAACCTTTATCCAGACAAAAATCACTGACTGGCTTCTCACAGACAAAGTGGGAAAAACTTCCTCATCAACACCAGGATTTGAAAACAGCAGCAACCCTTACGCAGCCAAGTAGTGCCACTTGCCCGGTGCAGGGGCGCTAAGACTCGAACTGCGGGATTTCCTTGAGCTTGGTGTATTTGTAATCATAGGCATGGCTTCCCGGCAAACCTGACTCAATACGTTCGTTTTCCTTCCTGAGCTGAAAAGTAATCATCTGCTTAAAGACATTCATCAAAGGCTCCGGGTCAACATCCGCATTGTCCAGGCCCGCAGAAGAAAGCTCCTTTATCAGATAGTAACAGGACTCAATCGTGGAAACACAATATTCAGCCGGTTCATGCTTAAAAGTAAAGATGCTCCGGTACGAGCCGTCAAAGGAAATCCTGGGCAAAGAATGAAGGTTCAGACTCGTGCGGATCATCTTTTTGCTGCAGAACCACGTGGAGTCGATTATGATGACAAGCAGAGTCCTGTCACCAAGTGCCTCTGCAAAACCTGGCTTACCCGCAGACCAGGCATTACTGTCAGGGTACATCAGCACCGGAAAATACTGAGGGTCGGCCAGAAGAGCGCAAAGCCTCTCATTACGCGTAAAGTCGATTCCAACAATTATCTCGCTGCCGGGAAGACAAAGATGAGCCAAACGCCCCGTACCAGTACGCTGACGCTTGGCTTCCTTAGGATGCATGAGAAAAACAAATTTGACATTAGTCCGGACAGGAGCCGTATACGCACAGTAGCACGCAGACCTGGGCCTGAGACACCTCAGGCACAAGTCACGTTCACGCTCCCCGGAATTATCAGAACGGGAATCAGCCATTGATAAGCTTTAAAAGGCCATCCTTGCCGACAGCGCCAAGAGTCTCACCAACAACATTTCCGCCCTTGAAGAACTTAAAGTTCGGAATGCTCATGATGTCATATTTTTCAGCAAGATCCGGATTCTCGTCAACATTCACCTTGCAGAATTTAACCTGCCCCGCAAGCTCCTCAGAAAGCTGCTCGACAACAGGACCCATCATCTGACACGGCCCGCACCAAGTAGCCCAAAAGTCAACAAGCACGGGAGTGCTGCTCTGCAAAACTTCCTGCTCAAAATTCTTACCATCAACCTGAACTGCTGCCATAGTGGCCTCCTATTAAATTGTATGCAATCTATATTTATAATATACAAAATCACACAATCTTTGGCAAGTAGTTATCACGATTTTTTATAAATTTTTGGACCGCACCGCTTTTTAAAGCATTCACCGTACAGCTCCAACCGTAAGTCCCCCTCACCCCTTCACCCGCTTTCCGCCGCTGCGCATCCGCTCCGGCCCTGCGGGCGGCCGCACTACCGTCCGGCCCGGCTCCAATCGGGGGTAGGCCTCTGGTCAGCCACGCCGGTGTTAAACAGCTCATGCCAAAGCTTATCTTACTTTGTCACATTGAACTTAAAGAACAGAACGTCGCCGTCCTGCACGACATAATCCTTGCCTTCCTGACGGTACTTTCCGGCTTCCTTGATTTTAGCCTCGGTACCATACTGGCGCAGGTCGTCCACAGTGTAAGCCTCGGCCTTGATAAAGCCCTTCTCAAAATCAGTGTGGATCACGCCCGCCGCCTGTGGAGCCTTGTCACCCGCATGAATAGTCCATGCACGGCACTCATCAGGACCGCCCGTAAAGAAAGTACGCAGTCCCATCAAGTGGTAAACCTGGCGCGCAAGCACAGAAAGGCCGCTTTCAGTAAGCCCCACGCTTGCCATGAATTCCCTGCGGTCATTTTCGTCAGTAACATCGCTCAAGTCAGCCTCGAATTTTCCGCAGATAACGATAGCCTCGGACTTTTCCTCCGCGGCAATGCGCTTTACAGTCTCAACATACTTGTTGGTACCGGCCTGGATAGTGTCCTCGTCAATATTGCAGACAAAAATCTGCGGCTTGATTGTCAGGAGATGAAGGTCGTACACAGCATCCTTTTCCTCTTCAGTAAGGTCTGCCATGCGCGCGCACTTACCGTCCTGCAGCAGAGGCTTTATTTTTTCAACCGCAGTCATGTAGTGGGCATACTTCTTCTTTTCCTCTGCACCAAGGGAACGTATCTGCTTGGTAAGTTTTTCAGAACGCTTGTTCACAGTGTCAAGGTCAGCCTGAGCCAGCTCAAAGTTTATCGTGAGGATGTCGCTTTCAGGATCAACAGGAGCTTCCTGCTTGGAACCGTCAACAACATGCATGATGTCGGGATTGTCAAAGCAGCGCACCACATGCGCAATCACAGTAGTCTCCCTGATGTTGGCAAGGAACTGGTTGCCAAGACCCTCACCCTGGCTCGCACCCTTTATAAGACCGGCAATGTCAACAAAGTCAACACTTGCGGGAATCTTCTTCTTTGGCTGGAAGACAGACGCCATAAAATCCAGGCGCTCATCCGGAAGGTCAACAACACCCAGGTTCGGGTCAATAGTACAGAACGGATAATTCTCCGCAGCCGCAGGAGCCTTTGTCAAGGCAGAAAAAATAGTGGACTTGCCCACGTTCGGAAGTCCTACAATTCCACAAGTAAGTTTCATCTCATGCACCTTAAAAAAAATCAGGGCACAGTTCCCCAAAAGAAGCCGCACCGCGTTCCGCCATTCTATCCCATTTTGCACAGTTTAGCAAGTTCCGCTTTCGTCAGGCATGGAAATCAATTTTGACACAATGAAGACACAAAGTGGCTACCGGCCGCATACTCATGTCAGGCGGCTGCTGCCATCCCCTGACACTCACTGCTTTTCAAGCGAATAAAGCTCAATGTCCGCGTCCTGGAAATTCGAAAAACAGAAATACTGCCTGTCAGGACTTATGGCAAGACCGGTCGGCTGGTTTCCACCGGGAATTTCCGTCAGCAGGGACATTTTTTTTGTGTCCACTATCTGGATTTTCCCGTCCTTGGGGCTGCGTCTGGTGTAGTCCACAGGATTGTTCGGTCCCCGGCAGCTCACAAAAAGCGTATCGTCGTCATACAGTTCAATCGTGTTCGGCTTGTGATAAGGCTTAAAAGAATCCACAATCTTGAAGTTATCAAGGTCCAGCTTGTAAACCTTGGCATAGTACATGTCGCTCACATAGGCCGTCTTCAGATCGGAAGAAGCCACCACATGCCTCATGCTTGCGTCAGTGATTTTTATGGAGTCAAGCCTGGAAAAAGTCTCTGTGTCAAACTTCTCCAAGAGCCCCGACTCGTACGAAAGCGTCAGCAGATTCTTTCCACCGTTGTAGAAGAGGAGTCCACGGGGAGCCTTTCCAGTCTTGAGTTTTGCAATAAGCCTGCCTGAATCATATTCAATCAGTGACACATCATCTGAAACCCAGTTGGAAACCGCAAGAAGATTTTTCTCTCTGCTCCACGCAATGAACTTGGACCAGTTGCCCCCGGTCGGAATGGAACGTTTCAATTCAAATCCGGGATACGAATATTCGTAGACAGTCGCCGTCGTCATCTGAGAGACAAGGAAAACATTCTTTTCAGGGATAAAAAGCCCCTCCGCAAAGCCCACCTGTCCCGCCTTGGGAGGAACAATGCGCCTCACAATCTTCTTTTCGGCCACACTGAATACATCCACGCCCTTATCGTCCAGCAGCGGCAGCAGAATATACTTTCCGTCAGGAGAAAAGAGAACCTGCTTAGGCTGCTTCCCGCAGGAATACTTCCCGATTTTTGAAAAAGCCGGCACCCCCCTATTCTGTGCGCTCACACCCAGCGGCAACATAAAAACCACAGTCAACAAAAGCAATAATTTCTTCATGCAAAGAATTCTAGCATTGTTACCCGCTTTTGCATAGTGGTTGGGGTGAGGTGTGCTCCGGACTATTGAAAAATCACTTAAACAGTGATAAAGTAGATTAAATAGAGGTACAGTTATGGCAAAAAATATTGACTGGGCTAATTTGCCTTTTGGTTACATGGAGACTGCAAAGAGTTTTGTGGCCAATTACAAGAACGGTGCTTGGGACGAAGGCACTCTCACTTCTGACCACGAAGTCAAGATTTCTGAGTGTGCGGGTGTGCTGCAGTATGCGCAGACTTGCTTTGAGGGTCTCAAGGCCTACACTACTTCGGACGGCAAGATTGTCACGTTCCGCCCTGACCTTAATGCCGACAGAATGAAGGATTCCTGCGAAAGGCTCGAGATGCCTGTGTTCCCCAAGGACCGCTGGATCAAGGCTGTGATTGACACTGTCAAGGCAAACCTGGACTTTGTCCCGCCTTATGGAAGCGGTGCCACTTTGTATATCCGCCCCTACATGTTCGGTTCAAGCGCTGTAATCGGTGTAAAGCCGGCAGAGGAATATCAGTTCCGCATTCTGGTGACTCCTGTGGGACCTTACTTCAAGGGCGGCGTCAAACCTATCACTGTGCGCATCTCCGACCTTGACCGCGCTGCCCCGCACGGTACCGGCGACATCAAGGCTGGTCTCAACTATGCCATGAGTCTGCACAATATCATGGACGCACACCGCAAGGGCTTTGCGGAGAACATGTACACTGACCCGGCGACACACACTTATATAGAAGAAACTGGCGGTGCAAACATCCTGTTCGTAACCAAGGACGGCAAGCTTGTGACTCCAAAGAGCAACAGCATCCTGCCTTCCATCACACGCCGCTCCCTGCTCCAGGTTGCAAGGGATTACCTGCACATTGAAGTTGAGGAACGCCAGGTGAACAAGAACGAGCTTTCCGACTTTGTGGAGGTCGGTCTCTGCGGTACTGCAGCCGTCATCTCTCCAATCGGAAAGATTGTGGACCACGACAAGGAAATCAATGTTCCTTCCGGAATGGATAACATGGGTCCGGTTCTTGGAAAACTGCGCGATACTCTCACCGGCATTCAGATGGGT
>CAMNHD010000122.1 GCA_946538875.1 uncultured Treponema sp. | reverse complement strand
TAATTCTGCGTCTGCGGAGACATCGTTTTCCTTGTCGTCAAGGTGTACGGCATTCTGCAGGGTGGCAAGTTTTGTCTCGCGGTCAAAGTACATTTCTCCGCATGTAAAGTCAAGTTTGGCATCTTTGTTGACTCCCTTAACATTGCCTGTCGCTTTTATAAAACGGAAGTCTTTGCCTGAAAGCTCAATCACATCCGCATAGATTTCCATGGATTCGGTGACTACGGCTGCGTTTCCGTCAAGGCGTGTGTATTCGTTTTTCTTACCGGTGTTACCGACCATGCTGTCGGCCTGGAAAGTGATTTTTTCTGCGCCGAGAAGGGCAGGGGTAAGTGCCAGCAATGCTGTGAGAATTATTCCAGGGCGGAATTTCATCTTTTAACCTCCGCGGAAATCTTTTGTGCGTTTGCCGGAATATCCAAGGTATTGCCGCTTGGCTGCGCGTCGCTGTCTTCTTCCTGGACGGCAGGTTCTGCAAAGCCTTTTACCGGGCCGGTGAACTTAAAGCTCTGGCTCACACCGCTTGCGGAAAATCCGCTTCCTTCAAGCTCAAGGTCGTTGCGCTTGAGATGGACGCTTTCGCCAAGGCCGGAGGTAAGCTGTTCGGTCTTGCCGTTCCATTTAAGGTTTTGTGCGGTCAGCTCCATTCCATCCTTGAAGCTTTGAATATAAATGTTCTGGAAGAGAGTGTAAATCTCTTCCTTTGAGTTTATGCTGAGCAGGGTACATTTGCCCTGGGTGTTGAGCTTTCCGCTTTCAAAGGAAGAAAAGTCTGCATTCTTTGCAAATGCCGATGAGTTGTCCTTGTACTGCTCCAGTGTCTCCGCCTTGAGCCGCATGGCAAGAAGTCCGCCCTTGTAGTCACTGTATGTCACGTTGGTAAAAGTAAATTCCGGCATGGAGGATTCCCTTGTCTGGAACTGCTCGTACTTGAGTGAACATCCGGTAAGAACGGCGGCACTTAGCAATGCGGCGTAAATAGGGCGGAGCTTCATTCTTATTCTCCGCGTTTATCCAGAGCCGCCTGAATGAACGAGACGAACAGAGGGTGCGGTTTGTTTGGACGGCTTACGAATTCTGGGTGGTACTGGACGCCTATTCCCCAAGGATGGTCCAGCCACTCAAAGGCTTCGGTCTGGCTGTCCGAGGCGGCCTTTGCGCTTGTGATAAGACCGTGGCTTGTCATGTCCTGGGTGTAGCGGCGGTCAAAGGTGTACTTTGAACGGTGGCGCTCGACAATCTTTGCTGAGTTGTATATGGAATAAAGTTTTGTTCCCTGGGTAATATCAACTTCGCTTGCGCCAAGTTTCATGACTCCTTCGGAAGGTCCTGTCTGTTCTTCTGGAAGAGAAATAACCGGGTGCTTGGAGTTCTGGATGAATTCAGTAGTGTCGGCATCTTCCCAGCCGCAGAGTGCACGGGCGGTATCTATGGCCATGAGCTGCATTCCAAGGTCAATGCCAAGGAATGGAATCTTGTTCTCGCGGGCATAGCGGACTGTGCTCAGGAGACCAAGGAAGCCGCGCTGACCGTAATTTCCCGGGACAACAATTCCGTCCACATCTGAAAAATATGAGGAAAGGTCGGCGGAGTTTTCAAGAGTCTCGGCGTCGATTTTCTTAATTGTGATTTCTGCGCTGTTTGCTGTGACCGCTGCGTGCGAAAGTGATTCCTGGACTGATTTGTAGCAGTTGTCCAGATAGTCTTTTTTTCCAACCATGCCGATGGTGACTTTTTTTGCAGGGTGGTCAAGCTTGTCAAGGAAGTCTGTCCACTGACGGATATCGGTTGTGCGCCCTCCCAGACCCAGACGCTCGAGAATCTTCTGGTCCAGCCCCTGCTTGTGGAAGATTACAGGGAGCTCGTATGTGGACTTCTGCACATCGGGGGAAACAAAAACCGCACCGGGGTTGACATTACAGAAGAGTGCAATCTTTTTCTTCATGCCTTCTTCAACCTGACCTGAGCAGCGGCATACCAGAACATCCGGCTGTATACCGATTTCCTGGAGCTGCTTTACGGAGTGCTGGGTGGGCTTGGACTTTAGTTCTCCGCCTGTGATTACCGGGATGAATGTTATGTGGACACTGAGCGCATTGCCCTTTCCCTGTTCGTGGATGAGCTGACGGGCGGCTTCAAGGTATGGAACTGCCTCTATGTCGCCTACTGTGCCGCCGATTTCCACTATGACCACATCTGCCCCGGTGGAAGTTCCAAGGTGGCGGATGCAGCGCTTGATTTCGTCAGTGATATGAGGAATTACTTGTACGGTGCGTCCGTTGTAGCGTCCTGCGCGTTCATTGCGGATTACGTTTTCGTAAACCTTGCCCATTGAAAGACAGTTTTCGTTGTTCAGGTTCAGAGATGTAAAGCGCGCAAAGTTTCCAAGGTCAAGATCGGTTTCCGCACCGTCTTCGGTGACGTACACTTCTCCGTGCTGGTAAGGGCTGATGTTGCCCGCATCCACATTGATGTACGGGTCGCATTTAAGCATGGCTATCTTGAGCCCGCTGCATTCCAAAAGGCTGCCGATTGTACTGGCTGCCACACCTTTGCCTAAACTGGAGCACACTCCGCTGGTAACAAGAATATACTTACTCATAACTTCATATTTTCCCATTATATTGGCTTTTGGTCAAGATGGGGTTTGGAAAGGAACTGAATTGGTCACCTGCCGATTGGTATTTCTCGTAAATTGACTTAAATCAAAAAAGCATATATTAATATATATACAGTCTTGAATTCTGGAAGAAAATTATGTTTTTGTCTGATAAAAAAGAACTTGCTCAGTTAGAAGAAGTAAAGGAAAATTTGAAAAAAAAAGAACTTGCCCAGTTAGAAGAAGTAAAGGAAAATTTGAAAAACTATTATTTTATTGTTGTAATGGATTTGTGTTCCTCCTCTGTAATCCTTGAAAAACTTCAGAATTCAGGAAATATAAAAGTCTGGAGAAAACTCTGGAAATCTATTTTTAACACTCTTAGCAGAAATCCATATTTTTCACTAAGATGTAAACCTTATAAATTTGTAGGCGATGGTTTTATTATTTTATACCGCCACCAGTTTGCTGACAGTCTTTATGAGTTTATGGAAAAAGGCAACAAAATCTTCTGCAATACCCTTGAGAAAATTTTGAAAGAATACAAGATAGAACCAAAAAGATTCGGCTTTGCCTACGGAATAGACCGGGGACGACTGATTCATATGAATCTTTTAGGAAAGCATGAATATATGGGGGAAGCCATCAACGCCGCTGTACGTTTACAGGGACAACTTAAGGCTGCTGAAGACGCCAACTCGATTATGATTTCCGACAATGTATTTAAAATGATAAAGGTTCCGGAGAATGTCAGGCAGGCTGAAAGAAATTGCGTTCTCAGGAACCTTTATGACGACAAGGAATTGAAGTGCCGTCAAATCTGGTTGTAAAAGTTGAAGTTAATGCTGCAGAATCAGGCAATCTGGGACAGCAGAGGAAGCGCAATCAAGGCAAATACTTTTTGATTTTCCATGAATCTCAAAAGCACATGTGTACCTGCACAGGCTAGCCCCGATTGGAAGGGCCGCCGCAGGCGGTTCCGACCGGAGGGAGGAATGGAGGCGGGAGGGGTCCCGCCGGAACTCTGGAAAGCGGGGAATGCGGTTTGGTGGACGGCCGGTTTCAGATATGGGGTGGACTGTGGAAAATTCAGGCGGCTCCAGATTTGTAATTTGCCACTATACTTCAATTAAAAAAAATGATACACTATATCTATTATGGGAAAGGTATTTGTTTTTGTGAACCAAAAGGGTGGTGTTGGAAAAACCACTTCGGCCATAAACATCGGTGCATATATTGCACTTGCGGGTAAAAAAGTTCTTCTCGTTGACTTTGACAGCCAGGGAAACATGTCCAGCGGTGTGGGCGTGAGTAAGGATAAGCCTACTGTTTACGAGCTGATTGCGGGGCTTGCTACTGTTGAGCAGGCGGTGAAGCATTCGGCGGTCAAGAATCTGGATGTGATTTCTGCTTCCATTGACTTGTCCGGTGCGGCAATTGAGCTTGTTGAGCAGGAAAACCGTGAGTTTTTCCTTAAGAATGCCCTTGAGCCGGTGCGCAATGTGTATGACTACATCCTTATTGACTGTCCGCCGAGCCTTGGTATTCTTACGCTGAACGGTCTTGCGGCGGCGGATGCTGTGCTTGTGCCTATGCAGTGCGAGTACTTTGCCCTTGAGGGTATAACGCTTCTTCTGCAGACTGTAAAGAAGGTGCAGCAGGGCATAAACAAGAATCTTGTCATCGGTGGTATCTTCTTTACGATGTATGACAGCCGTACCCGTCTTGCGCAGGATGTTGTGATGCAGGTGAAGAGTTACTTTAAGGACGTGGTGTTCAATACAATTATTCCCCGCAATATACGCCTTTCCGAAGCTCCTTCCCATGGTGAGCCTATCTGCCTCTATGATTCTAATTGTGTGGGCGCAAAAAGTTATCAGAAACTTGCTGAAGAGGTGCTGAGTCGTGGCTAAACAAACTCATAGACTGGGCAAGGGGCTGGATGCTCTTATGAATGAAAGTTCTATTGAGAGTTCTGTGCCGGATGAAATCCTTTCCCCAAGTGAAGGCGAGGCTCTCTCTGAACAGATTACCAAAGAGGTGGACACTGTTGCCAGACCTGATCTGCCTGATGGTATAAGCACTGACGAAAATGGAACTCTTTGGGTTGACGTTTCGCTCCTTAAGCCTAACCCCAGGCAGCCTCGTCTTTATTTTGACCAGGAAAAGCTTGAGGAACTTACTGCTTCTGTGCGTCAGGAAGGTGTTCTTTCGCCTATCATCATCGAAGATGCCGGTGACGGTTCTTTCTATATTATTGCCGGTGAACGTAGAACCAGGGCTGCCCGTGCTGCTGGACTTGAAAAAGTGCCTGTTCAGCTGCGCAAGTATTCTGACGCCCGTAAACTGGAAGTTGCTCTCATTGAAAATATTCAGCGTACTGACTTGAACCCTGTTGAAGAGGCTCAGGCTTACTATCAGCTGATGGAACTTGAGAATATTACTCAGGAACAGGTTGCACAGCGTGTGGGCAAGAACCGTTCGACTGTGGCAAACTGTATACGTCTGCTTAAGCTTCCTGAGGAGATGCAGAATGCTCTTGCTTCGGGACAGATGACCAGCGGTCATGCCCGTGCCTTGCTCAGCGTGATTAATCCTGCGGACCAGAAGGTTCTGTTCAACCGGATTATGGGCAAGGGGCTTTCTGTGCGTCAGTGCGAGAGCCAGGCCCAGGAACTTAACGGTGGTAAGAGGGCTTCTTCAATGACGGCTAAGGATTCTGCCTCTGGTGTTGACAGGCGGGATCCTAACTATATTGCGATGGAGCAGAAATTCATAGAAGTGCTTGGTACTAAGGTTCAGCTCAAGGGGGACTTTAAGTCTGGAACCGTGACTATCACGTATTTTAGTGCTGATGACTTGGATAGGATATACAATATAATCATCAATAATAAGGAGTAAGTCTTATGAATAACGGGGATTTTGACACTTCGGCTGATCCGTGGAATGTTACTGGCGGTGTATACGAACGCCTTGCCAGGTCTAACCGGGGTGGCAAATCTTCTGCTGATGAGGGCTTCTCTTACCAAAGCGGTGATGCTGGCGCGGAGC
>CAMNHD010000121.1 GCA_946538875.1 uncultured Treponema sp. | reverse complement strand
CAGAAACGCTTTCCTTTCCGGAGTGGTCCACAACCTGGGCGTAGATGATTTCCGCATTTGTAAACGAAGTGTCCACGGAATCCTTGAAGGTCACGGTTCCGCTTGCATTGTCCACTGCCGTAATCAGTGTGTAGCGGTTTCCAATCTTTATGAGGTTTCCGACACGGACGTTAAGGTTTGCGGCCTTTATTACAGTCGTGTCTGTAATTGTATTAGTTCCGCGAGTTCCGCTCACGTAGACACAGGCAAGACCGTCATCATTGCGGTAGACGCTTCCGCTTGTGCTTGCCTTGCTTCCCAGGGTTGCATAGGCAGAGCCGTTCACGTAGTTGCTGTAAAGCGGGTTAAAGACCTTATTGCTTGCCACACGCTCAAGGTAGAAGGCAACGTAAGACACGCCGCTTCCGCTCTCAACCACATCGTCGCCGAATGTGTAGGTATAGTTGATATTTGTAATCTGGTTGGCAAGGCTTACATCGGCCTCGCTTGAAGTTATGCGCAGGGCACCTTCAAGACCTGTGTTCACGGCAGAGCCGGAAGTGTTGTACATGGAAGGAGCATCGTTGTCAAGGTTAATCTTTACAACTTCGCTGCCCTGATGTCCCTGTCCGTCGCGCGGTGCAAGCTGAACAGAAACAAGGCCGCTTGTAGAGACATCCGGCAATCTGTACACAAAGTTATATGACTGTGCACCGCCAACATCCGAGACGTTGACATTTTCCATGTCGCCAGCTGGAATCGTAGAGTCATTTTGCCTTGTGATTGAGTAGCCGGCCAAAGATGTCTCATCATTAAATGTACCGGTAAGATACCACTGGCCTGTTCCCACATTGTTGCTTATGTACATTCCTGACTGGTATGTCTTGCTCATAGTTATGTCTGTAACAGAGTTTCCGCTTACAGTTCCCTGAACCAGCATAAGGTTGGTGATGGTCGGAGTGTTCTGGTCAACAGTTACAGTCAGATAAGAGTTTGTGGTAGAATCCGGGTCGCTGGTAAAGGGACGTGTCTCGCCCTCATTGTCCACAGCCTGGCTTCTTATGCCGATTCTTGTCTGAGATGTGGCTGAACCTGTGTTTACAGTTCCGCTTCCGTTATATACACTTGTACATGCCGCATTGGTGTAATACTTAGAAGAATCCGCGGCGATAGTCTGGTCACTGTTGTAGACAGTAGTAACGGAAGCATCTCCAGTTACTGTATAGCTGTAGACAGAATTTACGGCAGTTGTGTCAAAAGGCACAGTCCAGCTATAGGTTCCCTCTGCCTCTATGTACCAGGTCTGCTCGCTGTTGCTTCCGGTTACAGAAGAAGTTCCCGTAAGGCCTGTTACACCCGCAGAACTGAGCGCATCATAGTCCGTCTTGTTAAAGTAGCCGTCACCGTTCATGTCAATCTGCACGCGTGCGCCTGTAACCTGAACGTCATCGGCAGCAGTACCGCTGATTGTTATTGTACCGCCAACAGTTCCGCTCTGAGCCGGATATACAATTTTTGTAGTCGGGCGGCCACCGTCAACGTCAAAAGTCACGGTAAAGTCTGTAAGGACTGTTGAGTTGCCAGATTTATCAGCCACCTTGAACCAGACTGGTATCTCAAACACGTTGTCTGCATCGGGAGCATAGTCTGTAGTTGCATAAGTGGAAAGCCTCATCTTGGGGTTGGGGCTTGAACCGTTGAATTCAATCTGAACGTTAGATGTTGAATCCAGTTCTTCCCAATCCCATCCGTCAGCAACAGCATTGTTTGCTGCATAAGCTTCAGCCTGGGCAATGGTCGGAATGATCCATGAGACGGATTCTACACCAGCTGTTCCTGTATCGCTGGCGGTTCCGCTTACAGTTGTTGAGCTGGTAATAATCGTACCCGCCACCGGAGTGATTATAGACACCTGTGGAGCCGCATTGTCCACGTTAAAGATACCGTTTGCATTTCCATAAAGGGCAGAGCCGTCTGTCACCTGGGCAGTTACAGAACAAGAAGTTGTGTTCCATCCGCTGATGTCGATTACAGGGGTTGTATAGGTAACAGTCTGATTTTTGTTTGTGCTTGCAGTAAATGTACCTTCTTTTTCTTCCGAATGCTCGCCGTCTGTCACGGTAATTTTAATGGAAGCAATACCGCTGGCATCTTTACCGCTGGCCGTAAACTTAACATACTTCTTGCCGTCGCCGCCAAGAACCAGGCTGTTACCCAGAGCTGCCTCTGTAGTTACGCTGGACTCAGTTGCACCATAGAGAATGCTACCCATCTGGGCAACTGGAGCACTGGAGTCAGAGGTATAAGTCACAACCGCAGTATTATCGGCAAGAGTTGAGGTATTGTTCTTGAACTGAATCTTTGGATTGTTCAGATACACACCGCTGCTTACCGCACTCTGGGTTGTATAGAAAACCTTACCAGCATTGTCTTCTATATAGAAGTAAACTGTCTTGTTACCATCCTCAGGGTCGTTCGGAGTATAAGTCCACTCACCGGTAGAAGCAGTGAACGATGTTGTTCCGTTAGCACTTGTATAAGTGGTTATTCCACCGCTAGTTGATTCTTCCACCCCTTCAGCGCTTATAATAGGCTCACCGGATGCAATGAACTTGGCAACATAAGCAGCTGCAGTGCTGTCGTCATCACGGACTGTACCGCTGATTGCTGCATTTGTACCGTACATCAGGGTGCCGCCGTCTTCATTAATACTGTTCACATACACAGTCGGACGGTCAGTATTCTTGTTCACATAGTACAATGTGTAGTCAGAGGCCTTTATGGAAGATGTATCCACATTGCAGTTACCGGCCTGATCATACGCCAGGAGCAGCAGGTAAACACGGCCTGTTCCATCAGTGCCTGCATAGCTGTCAAAGTCAAAGCCGTTGGAGCTTGAATCAGTAAAGTTAAAGTTGTAGACGGCTGAAACTGGCTGACCATATACATGGTAGTTGTCTACAGGGTCTCCCTCGCCGGAGTCTGCCGTCGTGACTTCGCGGAAGAGTTTCCAGCCTGTTCCGGTAGTATTGTTTCTGGTAAGACTTGTTGCCGGTGTTGTAGAACCATTGCTGTAATAGTACAGGGCGACAGACTTTGGAGTAAAGTTGTCTGTGACAGTTCCGCTGATTACCTTCTTTCCGTTCATGCCGGAATCACTGTTTGCAGGGGCAAGAGGCGCACTGATCTGAGCGTTAGAAGGATCCGTATCCAGCTTGAGAGTAGCAACCGGATATGTAGAATTATTACCAGCCCAGTCCTTTACAGAAGCATATACTGTCGGAGTATTACCCAGTTTTTCTGATGTGAACCATGTATTGTCCGGGGTGACGGTAAGCCTCCACCACAGTTTGGTCGGGCCGTTATTCAGATAGAACTCCTCAGTACCCTTCCATGAGCCGTTGTCAGTCTTTGAGAAATCAATTTCTTCTGCCTGAGTTTTATTCTCATCAGACCAGAATCCAATTGAACCCCTTCCATTTGCGTTAATGATATTAGTTCTTACAGCATTATTAACACCAGTCGGCAAAGTAGAACCGTCATACGGATAGATTATATTGGCCGGAGCACCAATGTAGAAGTTTACGATTTCAATACCAGCCATTGCATCTTCAGCCGTACCGCTAATCTCAAACGGACTGGTACCATTGGTAAGGATAGAGTCGCTTGTATCCGCCTGTACAGAGGCCACTTCCTGGTCAATATTGATTCCGGCTACCTTCTGGGCACTTACGTTTCCTACATTGTCAACAATGTACAATTCAATAGAGTCATGCTGAAGGCTTGATGTTTCTGAGTCATACACAGAAGGTGTAAATCCTGTAATAGACTCGGCAAATGAGTAGTACTTTGAATTTTCCCATGTTCCGTAAGAAGTTCCGTCCCATGTTCCGTAGTCTTCGCCAGACGCAGGAGTTCCAACGGTATAAGGATTCTGAACAGTCTCACCATATTTTGGCTGGGTTCCAGTGCTTGTTGCTCCAAAGTATCCATCGGAACTTCCCTCAAGATCCGTCAAATCTATATAAGAAGTTTCTCCATGAACATGTACTTTATAGTAGATTCTGGAGATACCACTTCCTGCCTCGCGCACATAACCGGAAACAGCAAGTGTTGTCTTGTTTGAGAATGAACTCTCTGAGTACTTTCCACCGCCAACATAGAACATCTGGTCCTTATAGACCGGATTTCCCTTATAGGTATAAGCCGCCTTGAACATATTGGTCAGCAGCAGAGGCTTGGTGTTGTCGACAGTGATTGTGTATTTATATTCCCGGGAGTTTCCGGCTGTATCACGGACCACAACGCTCAGGTCCGCAGTGTCAGCATCCGCCCAACCGGTACTAAAGTCAATTGCTCTTGACCAGTCGGAGCCAGATAAGTCCTCTGACCACTGCTGCACACCGGCTTTTTTGAGAGTGACGGTTGTCTTGTCCACCTGGTAGTTATCCAGAGAAACAGCCTTTAAAGTGTAGGCCGCAGGAGCAACATAATAATTTATTGTTTCAGTGGAAGTATCCTTGTAAGTGTCAACCTCAAGGTCATCTACAGTCTTATACACACGCAGGTTGCTTATTGTAGGCAATGTCTGATCAACTGCAATATTAAAGGCATTTGCATTTGTCTCGTTTCCGGCAATATCCTTTACAGTATAACTTACCGGACCGGCAGACATACTTGCCTGAGAAGCATATTCTGCACGCCAGTACTTGATTGACTGTGCATTGCCTGAATTGTAGGCGCTATAAGAAAGATTCTTTAGAGCCGTTCCGTTGTTTTCCGCAACAGGAGTTCCAGTTGAGTAAGTAATGGTTGGAGCGGCCAAACCATCCTTGGCAAGTTCAAGAGAATGCAAACCGCTGGCTGAATCGCTTACCTTTCCGTAAACAATCAGCTTCTTGGTTCCGGATTTGTTTGAAACAATCGTACCGCCGGCCTCTGTAAAGTTCACATCATCGATGGTATAGTACTTGACCTCCACATCCGGAGCCTTATTGTCAACCTTAAGAACATAAGAAGTGACGGCACTTAAGTTTCCTGCATTATCCTTTGCCTGAATATATACAGTATTTGTCTCGTTCGTAAAGTTATTGGAGGTAAAGCTGAATTCGTTGTCAACTGCACGGATACTTCCGTCCGGGTCAGCAAACAAATCAGCTCCACTGGCTGGTGCAGTCGCAGGATTTACCAGGTACGCAACCCTTGAAAGCTTACTTGTAGCATCGGTGAATGTACCGCTAAGCTCGTGGGTCTTTCCGTTGCGCCAGGCTCCTTCAGGATCATACGCCGCACTGTCAATGCTCACTGTCTGAACCACAGGAATTGTTCCGTCAACAGTTGTTTCAAAACCGGTGCTTGCTGTTCTGCCCGCAGAATCCTTTACAGTAAGAGTAAAGTTCCACTTGCCGTCCGAAGTACCATCGCGGGGAACAGTCAGGTTTACAGTCTTGGATGCAGCAGTTCCACTTGGTGTTCCCAAAGTATAGCCAGTAGCGACGCTCACATCATTCTTTTTGGCGCTGACCGTTACCGGAGTTGTAGCATCAAGAGCCAGGCTGTCACTCAAGGCAAAGGTAAATGTTGCGCTTGTGTCGCTCTTTGAGTAGTACTCTTCCACCTTGGCAGGAGAAGTCATATTAATAGAAGGAATTGAAATAATGCTCCAATTATCAATAATATTAAATAT
>CAMNHD010000120.1 GCA_946538875.1 uncultured Treponema sp. | reverse complement strand
CGGTCGCGGTAAGTCTCGCCGTCTTTCTGGACCAGAACATACTGCTTGCCAAGGATACCATAGTTGAACAAGTCATAGCATTCCTTGTCGTTGCGCAGAAGGTCATACACAGCAAGAGCACGTGCAGGATTCTTGGAAGCAGCGGAAATTGCCATAGCACCGTGTGTGATGGTCATGGCAGTCACGTTTCCAGACTCTTCACCGAACCAGAAGAACTCAACATCTGAACCTGGCTGACGGGTATCCATCTCAGGACGTACAGTTGTGTACCAAGTCTGTGTATGGTGCTGATCCATAGCTGTCTGACCGAGGTAGAACTCAGCACGGTTGTCTGAAGTGTTGTTAAGAACGTCAGTCTTCCAGACACCCATCTCATCCCATTCCTTCATCAACTTTGCATACTGAACCAGTTCATTGCCTTCAAGGAACGGAGAATAAATCTTCTTAAGGTTGCTGCGTCTTACACCAAACATAAAGAATGAGTCGATACCTTCAAGGGCAACAAAGTCACTCTTTGACTGGATGTAACCGTCAGCATGGAAAGTAGAAGCGGCGGCGTTGCTGTCCCAAGGAATAACACCCGGCTTGTGACCCTTTACCCATCTCAGGTACTCGGTCAAAGTTTCCCAGCTGTGCACACCGTCAGCAAGACCGGCTTCGCGGGCCCAGTCACCGCGGTACATAAATCCGTGGTTAATCCACTGAGCGTAGTTGTCTTCCGGCATCAGGTAAATCTTTCCATTATACTTACACATATCCCAGTGTGACTGTGGAACAGAAGCCCAAGTCTTTGGAGCATACTTCTTGAGGCTTTCCTCATCAAGCACCATAAAGGCACCGTCCTTGGAGTTCTTCCAGGCATCAAGCCAGTCAGAAGCAGTACCAACCAGGTCAACAGTTCCGTCCATCTGGGCCAGAGTCAGGTTGTAGTTGGTCAGATAGTTAGTCCACGGAATGTAGTAAATCTCAAGCTCGGCATTAACCTTCTTGGTAAGAATCTCGTTCAATTTTGCAAGCATCTCGTTTGTTGCATTGTTTGCAGGCTTGTTACCAGTTGTCATGTAAACAACCTTCACATGCTTGGAAAAATCATCCGCCTTAATTCCGCCGCCCGCATTTGCGCCGCATGATGACAGACCTGCAACCATAGCAGCAGAACACAGGACTGCACCCATAGTCTTTAATACATTCATATATTTCCTCCAAAATATAAAATTTCAAAACCTCGCCAAATCAGCAAGATTAAAAATCAACCCTTAACGGCACCAACCGTAATACCCGCAATAAAGTACTTCTGAACAAACGGATAAACCATGACGATAGGTCCGGTTGCAACAACAGCCGTGGCCATCTTCAGTGTTTCCTCCGGGAAGTCAGTGAACGTGACGTAAGACGCCGCCACCGAGTTCTTAAGGTAAGAAATCTGGTTTATAATCTGATACAGCATGTACTGCAGCGGTTTATAAGTAATGCGTTCGCTCAGGAACAAAGATGACTGGTACCATTCGTTCCAGTAACCCAGAGCCAGGAACAGACCGATTGTAGCCAAAGCAGGCTTGAGCATAGGCAGGATGATGGAAACAAATATCCTGAAGTCACCCGCTCCGTCAATTTTTCCGGATTCAGTAAGCTCATAAGGAACAGCCTTTACATAGTTCTTCATCAAAATGATAAGATACGGGCTCATCATTAACGGAAGAAGAATAGCAAGATAGTTGTCCTTCAAGTGATATCCCTTTGTCATAACCATGTAGTAAGGTGCAAGACCCGCACTAAAAAGGCTGGCAAAATAGATAAAGAATGAAATACCGTTGCGCAGAGGGAAGTCCTTGCGGTTCAAGGCATAACCAGTCATAGAGATGATGCTCAGACCAACAAGAGTTCCCACAATAGTCATTACAATAGTGATGATGTAAGAGCCAAGCAAAGTTCCGCCGCTCTTAAAAATCATCCTGTAAGCTTCAGTATTAAAACCCTGAGGAATAATAGAGAAACCCTTCTGGCGGATAATGTCTTCCGTACTGAATGAAGTTCCCAGAATCAAAAGGAACGGGAAAACGCACAGAATGGAAAACAGAACTATAATCACTATAGCCAAACGTTCAATAAAATAATCCGATCTACTTTTCTGAACCATAATTTTCTCCTTAAATCTCAGCCCGCATTAGAACAGTGAATAATCCGGCTCAATAGCCTTGATAATCCTATTGACAATCATGACTATGGCAAATCCGATTACAGACTGATAGAAGCCGACCGCCGAAGCCGTGGAGAAGTTGAAGTCCTGGACAGTTGCGCGGTACACGTAAGTTTCAAGAATATCAGTCGTCGGGTACAAAATTGAGTTTGAACCGATGATATTATAGAACAAACCAAAGTTACCCTTGACAATTCCTCCAAGAGCAAAAAGAATCAGGATGATGAATGTAGGTTTAAGCATAGGAAGCTCAATGTAGCGGATCCTCTGGAAAGCGTTTACACCGTCAATACGGCTTGCTTCGATAACCTCACCGTCAATACCCATGATAGCAGCAAAGTAAACAATCGTGTTGTAACCCGTGCACTGCCACAGCTGGATAAGAACAATCAGCCAAGGCCACACCTTTGGGTCAGAGTATGGAGTCCAGGGCTTACCGCCGAAGAACTTGATGGCAGTATTCACAAAGCCCTTGTCGGCATTGAACAGGTTGTATGCAATAAGACCAACAAGAACAGCAGAGATAAAGTAGGGCAGCAGCATGATAGTCTGCGTAACCTTCTTGAAAATCCTGTGTGTGATTTCGTTGATCAGGATAGCCATAAAGATAGCAACAACATGGTCCAGGATAAGGAAGGCCAGGTTGTAAAGGACTGTGTTCCGTGTCAGAGCCCAAAGCTTGCCGGAAGTAAACAAAAACTTAAAGTTATTGAGTCCCACAAAAGGACTTCTGAATATACCTTTTGCATAATTGTACTTGACGAACGCAACATACAGTCCCGGAAGCGGAACGTAATTGAACGCGATAAAGAATACAATGGCAGGAATACACATAAACAGAAGAGTCTTATGCTTCCACGTCTCTGCAAGGGCAGTTTGGAACTTAGATTTTGTTTTCATTTTTTCCCCTTATAGATTAAATTCAACAGAGCCACAATCCGGCATCACCATAAACAAAGAAGCCCATGACAGTACCGTTTTGAAAACCTTTTCAATAATTCTATACTATCATGGGTTCTTTTATTTGTAAAGTCTAAAACTCAAATAATTAGATTTTTTTTACCAAAGTTTTAGTTTGATATCAGTTTTTGCAGTTCACTATCACTTACGCGGACAGTATTGGCATGGCGCACACCGTAGGGGAATGAATATTCGCTCTCATCAAGCTGCCTCCATTCTTCCGGAGCCGCGTCAAGACTGGTTGTTGCCCAACAGCCGAACTGGCCGTCGCGTCCGTAAAAGTCGGCATAGAGATACCACAATTCTTTTGCAGGGTCTTTCACGACAAAGGGGCCTTCGGTAAACATCTGGACAGCCTGGTCGGTTGTGCGGGTAACATATTTGTCAGGATCAGTCACAACAAAGCTTCCCGGCTCAAGGGATGTGCTCACCGCTTCCTGAATGTCCTTGGCTTCCCTTGCCTCACCCTTAAAGAACATGTAGTACTTGCCCTTCCAGTCAGTGATTGTGGCGTCAATCTCAGTGATGTTGTTTCCGTCACTGTCCTTGAGCTCAAAGAAGACCTGCGGCTTGCTGAATGTCACAAAATCCTTGGTGTAGTTTACATAAGTCCTGTTAATCACACTTGTGCCGTCCAGGCTGCCGTCGCCGCTCCAGATGACCCCGTACTCTCCCCGGCTTTCGTCAAAGAAAACTTCCGGTGCCCAGGCGTGCATGTCGCCCCAATTGCGCTCCTTTCTTGCGGCAAGAGCCTCATCGGTAAGCTGAGCAAAATCGATTCTCCTCGGGTTTGTAAAAGTAATCAAATCTTCTGAATCGGCAAGAATCAGATATGGGCTGGGATTGCTCCAGTAACCCTCGCTAACGGCATTCTCAGTCTGCCACAGAGTCCAGTCCGTTGCGATAAGAATGAATTTTCCATCCTTCTTGCGGTAGACAAATGGGTCGCGGATTCTGTTGCCGCCAATCCCCTCAAGAACATAAGCAGGCTTTCCGCCGTTCAGTTCAGTCCAATGCAGCCCATCGCGGCTGTAAGCCAAAAAGAGGGCGTTTTCCTCAGCAGAGTTACCCTTGCCCAAGAAATAGCTGAGCACCCATGCTCCGTTACCAGATTCACTCATTTTCTCTTTCCCCTTGTTTGACGCGCATGAGACAAGCCCTGCGGCCAGAAGAATTCCAACAATAGCTGTACTTAAAAAGTTTCTTTTCATGCTTCACCTACCTGAAAACCTTTTCATACTATTGTAATAGCACTTTGCGTTTATGTCAAATGGATTTGGAGAGTGATGCGACACACCCCGCTTTAGCAAGAGCCGACCAACCTACGCCCGGCTGTAGGGGCCTGCCGCAAGGCAGGTTGCGTAAGCAATGGAGTGGGCAACGCCCGACGGAACCCCGAAAGACGGGGAACTTGCCAAGAAACCTCCACACGGTTGCAGCAGACAACGGACCGCAGGAAAATCCATGCAGTCCGAGAAATATTTATAGAAGAAAATTTATTTTACCGCGTTAAGGGCCTGCTCCAAGTCCGCGATGATGTCCTTTGCGTTTTCAATGCCAACAGAAAGGCGCACCAGGTCGGCACCCACACCGCAAGCCTCAAGCTCTGCATCGGACAGCTGCCTGTGGGTGGAACTTGCCGGATGAAGGACGCAGGTGTGGGCATCGGCAACGTGTGTGGCGATAATTGCAACCTTGAGATGCTTCATGAACTCCTCTGCTGCCTTGCGACCGCCCTTGACGCCGAAAGACACAACGCCGCAGCTTCCGTTTGGCAGGTACTTCTGGGCGCGCTCGTAATACTTGTTGTCCTTGAGGCCGGGATAGTTCACCCAGGCTACATGCTCGTTCTTGGAAAGATACTCTGCTACTGCCTGTGCGTTTGCGCAGTGACGCTCCATGCGGACGGCAAGAGACTCAAGGCCCAGGTTCAGCAGATAGGCGTTCTGCGGTGCCTGGATGGAGCCAAAGTCCCTCATCAGCTGGGCGGTACACTTTGTGATAAAGGCACCCTCGTTGCCGAACTGCTTGGCGTATGTAATTCCGTGGTAAGACTCGTCCGGCGTGCAAAGTCCCGGGAACTTGTCGGCATGGGACATCCAGTCGAACTTTCCTGAATCGACAATCGCTCCGCCGACAGCCGCGTCGTGGCCGTCCATGTACTTTGTGGTTGAATGGGTAACAATGTCGGCACCCCACTCAAATGGGCGACAGTTTACCGGAGTTGCAAAAGTGTTGTCAACAATCAGCGGAACTCCGTGCTCGTGGGCAGCCTTTGCAAAACGCTCAATGTCAAAGACAGTAAGGGCCGGGTTTGCGATAGTCTCGCCGAACACAGCCTTGGTATTCGGCTTAAAGGCGGCGGCAAGCTCTTCGTCAGAGCAGTCCGGGTCAACAAAGGTAAAGTCAACGCCCATCTTGCGCATAGTCACGTTAAAGAGATTGAATGTTCCTCCGTAAATGGAAGAAGAGGCAACAACGTGGTCGCCGCATGAAGCGATGTTAAACACGGCAAAGAAGTTGGCAGCCTGACC
>CAMNHD010000119.1 GCA_946538875.1 uncultured Treponema sp. | reverse complement strand
AAGGCAAGCACACGCGGAAGCGTCTACAGCAATGATGACGGTCTTGCCTGTGTCTACGTGAGCGGAACTCGCGGAACAAATACAATTACAGACACGAATGTAATCAAGGCTGCAAACCTTAACGTTCGTGTCGGAAACCTCATAAAGATAGGAAACCGCTATACAATAATTACGGCGGTGGACAATGCAAGCGGAACCGTGACATTCAAGGATTCCGTGGACACTTCCTTTACAAGCGCGGAAATCATCTACGCCCAGGTTGTGGACCACTCCGGAAAGGAAAGCGTTTCTGCCACCGACCGCAAGCTTGTTGATCCTGCTTCAGACGACCATGACGGCATGATAGAAACCTTTATGAACTTGGGCGACACCTACACATGGGGTGCAACATTCCAGTCAGACTTTGTGACCGACGGTAACATCCGTGTTCATGTGGTTGCCATCGATGCCGCAGGAAATACAACCCACGGCTATACGGACAGCTACATTGCAAACAACCGGCCACGCATTGCCAAGGTCTACCTTGGAACTGACATTAACGGTAACGGTGTATTTAACTATACTGCAAAGACTTCCGATTCCGACGGAGCCGTAGCAGGTGAATTCAACTACTACGGGACTGCCGATACAAAGGACGGCGTAAGCGTTGCGGATTTGACTTCAAACGCCTTCATCGTAAAGGATAAGTTCCTTGTGGTGCCGGAGTTTGTTGGCGGAATCAACGGCGGTAACAACACAGGTCTTGGGGTTACTGTCGCTATGGGAAGCGCGAGAATTGCCGAAGGTGTCAATAAGACTGCGGCAACAATGTACACTGTGACAGATGCAGTTACGGACGGTGCACCGACCCTTGCCTCTTCAACCCTGCTGGAAACACTGACAGGTGGCAGCGAGCTTACAGCCGGAACAGGAAACGCAGTCTTCCTTGACAATGCCGCAATGGATACCATTGCAAGTGCAAAGAGTCTTGGAACAGATAATGCGGACATTTACGTGCATCTGACCTTCTGGGACAAGACCGACGGTACAACTCAGGGAACAGACAGCCAGTATGCCCTGCTGAACATTCCTCTTGTGCTCGACATAAGCGACAATACGCCGCCTGTGGATGCTGTAAAGCCATTCTACTGGCAGAGTGCCTCTGTGAACAGCCTTTACGGCAACAGCAAGGCTAACGGCCACATTGAGCTGGAGAATGACCTTACAGAAGACATTACAGACCTCTATGGAGACGATCCAAAAGTTTCCGGCAAGATAAAAATTGAGGGCTACGCCTACGACGACACCCGCCTTGGCTCCATCTGGTTCAGCTTTGACAGCTTTACCGCAGGCGGTTATGTGACAGATGCCGGTCAGTACAACAAGGCCGGAAAGTACTGGACTTCTTCCAGCGCAAGCTCAGACGTTACCGCAGCCGCAGGTAAGTTTACCTACAATACAAAGGATTATGTCCAGGCTGCCTACTACGACAATAGCACTGGCTGGCACACAGCAGGAGCCACAATGGCTGACAACGGTTGGGACTTTGCCCTTGACACAAGTGACGCAGGTTCCTACCAGAAGCAGGAAGGACACCGCATCAAGTGGACATTGAACATCGACACCTCAAAGATAAGCGGCGTTGCAGGACTCGACAAGAACGCAGCCGTCCTTGCCATGGACGAAAGCGGCAACATCACAAGCCTTACCGCAGCCGGCGACGACGAGACAGTGCACGCTGAATACAACAAGAGCGTCTACCAGATGGATGTGGTGCCGTATGTCACAGGGGTGGCCACCTTGCTTTCAACAAACGGCGGTGAGGAAATAGCCCGTAGTTCGAATGGATATTACAGCGTTTATGCAGGAGAGAAGTTAACTCTGAGTGGATTCAACCTGAAGAACGGAAATACAGCACCAACTCTTAGTTTGAATGGAAGCACAGCTAAGATTACTGTAAACAGTTCATCTGTAGACAGTATTACGGCAACTGTTGCTGCTACTGCAAATTCTGGTGAGCTGGAAGTTACTGTAAGCTCTATAAGCAGTTTGAATAATTCAAATAAAAATCCTGTTTTTGCGGCTGGAGCAACAGAAGCTGCAAGTGGAACTGCTGCAATGTACAATTCCATGGCAAATAACTTGAACAACAATCGTCTTACCGATGATGTCAAGTTGTATGTATGGAAGAACGGGTTCTTCCGTCAGAGCAAGCGTATAACAGATCCTGTAATGAAGATGGATGCAGACGGTAATTATTACATGGTGTATGATAATAATACAAGTGGAAGTGCTTTCCAGCTTGTGTTTGATAAGAACGGTGATAGGTATAATATTGATGGAAGCTACAACAAGTTCCACAATAACGCCGTTGCTGTAGATACAAGCGGAAAAGCCTATGGTTCTTCCACAAATACAGACCGTGTAACTGACTCATCAGCGCGTTTCAAATATTATCCTTGGAGTACAAACACTAGTGCTTATGGAACTGGGGCTTATCAAGGCACAACGACTGGATATTCATTGGAGCAGGTTTATAACTCTTCAACACAGGTTTACGATATAAATCGTGTTCCAACTCCAAAGATGTTTGCGACTGGTAATGGCGTCGTATATATGAGCTACTTTGATAATAACCATGAACAGAATCCTGTAAAATTCCGCTATGGAAATGGCCTTACTCAGAATTCTAGTGGAACTGCACAAAGTGGAAGTAATGTGACTACATCTACTGGAACTGCAAAGAACTTCCATGTTGTTGCGGATGACACGATGACTTACAAAGGCGGTAAATACTCTGCTGTCGGTGCAACAAGTACAGGTGTTGCGGTTGTTGCATGGTATGACGCAAGCAAACGTCAGCTGGTTTATTCATATAATACAAGTCCTAACAGTCCGGTATACGGTGGTGCATGGCAGACAAATGCACAGGTAATTGATGACAATTATGCCGGCCAGTACGTGGATTTGTTTGTTGACAGTGCAGACGGAATTCATATTGCATACTATGTAAACTCATCCGGTGACTTGAAGTATGCATATCTTCCAAGTTATGACTTTGCACTCACGGATGAAAACCGCGCAAGTCATGTAGTTACAGTTGATGCATATCTTTCTGCTGGTACTAACATTACAATTAATACCAAGGATGAAACTGTAGGTAGTACAACATACATTGTTCCATACATCGCATACCAGAATGCATCATTTGTACAGACAACGAGCCCAATTCGTATTGCATGGCTTCCACAGACTATAGAGAAGAATGCAGAGAATGTTCAAACTGTTAGTGCAGGTGCGAAAGGAAACTTCTTTACTGGAGTTTGGGAGATTGTTCCTGTTCCAACTACAAACATACCTACAGAATCACTTGTTTGCAGTGCTGTTCCAACTGGTACGGCAAGTGGAATCGGTAATGGAGTCTCACCAGTTCTTGGCTTCATGAGTGATCAAGGTTATGAAAGTGCATTTATTCAGTAAGGAAAGAATTGGTAACGCACTTTTGTAAGTAACAAAACAAATAAGACCCCCGCCACAATGTGACAGGGGTCTTTTTTTGCCTCTTTTTCCCTGAACGGAACTGGCAGCGAAAACCTGATATACAATTTGCCTGGAGACGAGTATGGAAATAGAGTCTGCACAGTGCCCTGCTACATGATACTGTCGGCAGAATACGGCATTTGGGGAGGGGAACTAGACGAGACGCAGCTTCCGGCCCATTTCTACGTGGATTTATTTGAAGTTTACAAAGAAAATAATTGAACAAAACCCTAAAGCAAATCGGGCTACCGCTTGCGCGGGCACTACACCCGGGGCCAGGTTGCTGGACAAGTACGAAAGCGCCCGGAACCTTGCCAGGCATTAGCGGACTTTGCAAAGAGACAATTCTTTGCAAAAAGAGCCCATAGTGGCATTGCTGCCTGCTATGGGCTTTTTGCTACGATTTTACTCGCTGCGCTGCTTGCCGTTGGCAGGGTTAGCTAAAAGAGCAACTACAAGCCCTACTCGATGCATTGAGCAAGTGGAGTTTGTTAGTAGAGCAATGCAGTCTGTAAGCCAGTCTTTGTACCATACCCAAGCATAACGGAGTTTGCTGTTCCGTTTGTTTTTTCTCCAACACCAATTGTGTAGTTCAAGAGTTTTGTTGCAAGAGCGGTAGGAAGAACTTGAACCTCCCACTTACCCGTAAACTTGTCACTGTTGACACCATCAACAAATGTGTTCTCACTGGAAGAAGATACATTAGTCCCCAAGCTTACAGGCCATGCTACTTTTGCCAGGCCAATAGCATTGGAATAGTAAGAAATGTATGGAACATACCGTATCTTTGCAACGCCACCCTCTGTATATGAAATAGTCTTAGAACTTGTTTCGATACTGATGTTTTCTCCTACAGAAAGATACGTGTCTACCATACAAACATCGGCAACAGTGTCGTTGTATGATTCAAGATAAGCATACTTAAGCTTATTACCTGCACGATAGTAAGCGATATGAATACCGCCTGCAGCGTCTACAGCAAGATCACAGTATTCACCAGCATAGTCGGCATCAATAATAATCTCTTCTGACCAAGTGTTACCAGTTGGAGATGTATTGTACTTGAACTTAAGCTTATTATCTGAGTTCCAACAAACAACAGCTGTGCCACCAGTCTGTCCAGTTAGTCCATTTGGAATTACACCCACTGCAGCGTATTCACCGACATTTGTAGAATTATCAATAACACGTGCATTCGAAGTATTTGTATCTTCATTGTTAAAATAGTCTACAATTCCACCTCCAAAAGTAGTTGCATCATTTCCTTTTTTTGCTGTTCCATATCTAAAAATTATTCCACCTTTTGCTGAATCATAATAAACTGTATATATGCTTGTAGTATTACTTCCAAAAGTGACAATTTTAGGATTTTGTACGCGTTCTGCATAGAAAGTGTTATTATAAACCGTATTTTCAAGTCGAATACTACTTCCTCCAGAACGATAAGCACCGTATTCATTATCATAATAATTTCCAGCTGTATAGGAATTAGCGAATGCATAGAATTTATAATTTGCATACCCATTGCCACCTGAACCTCCAGTATCACCATTCTGTGCACCACCATAAAGATTTCCAGATGTATCCACTGCACAAGCGGTTGCATACCATTGAGAAAAAGATCTATCTAATTTTGAATCAGTTCCATTCAAATTGTAGCGAATACGTTGTCCATCATAATCATATACAAAAGCATAAGTTTGATTAGCATCCTTTCCGATTCTGAACGACGGATAACGAATTGTCTTTACACCCGTTACAACATCATTCATTCCCCAGACATAAACACTTCGATTATCATTCAATGTATCATTGTTTATGCCGTTAGGTTCAAGGTTGTATTGAGCTGTAGCACTGTTGCTGTTGTTAAGAGAAGAAATTGTGCTTACCGTAACAACCACATCACCAGACTTTGCGGTATTTGGCACAGTGAATGTTACATAATCAGCTGTAGTTCCAGCAGTTACAGTACCAACACTTGTTCCATTAAACTTGACAGTTGTACTTGCTCCGTTCAGGTTAAAGCCGTAAAGTTTGAAGCCTGTTTCTCCACGCATTACAGGGTAAGAACCATTTGCAGAACGGTTGAATACCGATGTTACCGCAGAATATGCATCATCAAGACGAGTGGCCACCCCTGTGACATGTGTGGCCATGTTGGGAGGAAGCCATGCGGCTACGCCCGATTGGAGGGGC
>CAMNHD010000118.1 GCA_946538875.1 uncultured Treponema sp. | reverse complement strand
TGAATATGTTGACGGCGGTTCAGCTCCGCCATCCGAAAAAGGGGCTGATTGTCCTTGGTCTGATGCAAGTGCGGAAAAAGTTGGAATCATCCCGGAATTGTTTGACACAGGCTGTGCCACAGACGGGGTGGATACAGGCGCTGGCTTGAGCGGTGCCCGGACGGCCTGGGAACTTAGCAGGGGCTGAATCTTGTCGATAGCCTTTTTTACTTCGGCAGGCGAGACATAATCTTTGAGCCACGCAAGTCTGCTTACTGCAAGTTCAAATTCGTAGCGGGGACTGAGTGAGTAACGGATGTCGCGGTAGAGCTGCATAAAGATGCTGAGTGCGCGTTCAATCTGTACGGAAGACCATGCTTCAAGAACTTCCTTGCTGAACCGCTCGGGCGACTGTCCCAAAAGAGACTCCTTGGTGATTCCATTTTTCAGGAGTAGAAGGGAACGCAGGTAGTCTGTGCAGTTGATTATAAGCTGTTCTATAGAAACTCCGTTCTGAAGATAGCCGTCCAGCTTGAGAAGGGCCTCGGAAGAGTTTCCGGCAACGCACAGCCCGAACAGTTCGTTCAGACGGTCAACACCAACGAGTCCCAGTTTGTCGCGGATCTTATCATAAGTGATTTCTCCGTCACTGAATGCGGCCACTTGGTCAAAGAGCGTGTAGCTGTCACGCATGGAGCCGGTCGATTCCCTTGCGATCCAGTACAGTGCCTCTTCGTCTGCCTTTATGCCTATTTCTGCGGCTGCCTGTGCAAGCTGTTCCTTGACTTTTTCAATCGGTACAAGACGGAAATTGAACTGTTGGCAACGGCTCTTTATTGTTGCGGGCACCTTCTGCAGTTCTGTTGTGGCAAAGATGAATATGGCATAGTGCGGCGGTTCTTCAATTGTCTTGAGAAGGGCATTGAATGCACTGGTTGAAAGCATGTGGACTTCGTCTATGATGTAAATCTTGTAGCGGCATGAGTTTGGTGGAAAGAGAACTTCGTCCTTTATCTGGCGGACATCGTTTACTGATGTGTTTGATGCACCGTCAATCTCTATGACGTCAAGTGAAGAACCGGCAGTTATTTCCTTACAGGCCGCGCATTCTCCGCATGGTGTGGCGGTAGGGCCTTTTTCGCAGTTTAGAGCTTTTGCAAGGATACGGGCAGTGGAAGTCTTTCCGCATCCCCGTGGGCCGGAAAAGAGATAGGCATGCGCAATCTTGTTTGTCTGAATTGCGTTCTTAAGGGTTTCGGCCACAAATTCCTGACCGATAAGGTTGTTAAAACTTTGCGGCCTTCTGCGGGTCGCCGTTACTTCGTAAGCCATGCCGATAGAATACAGCAAAAGCGCATATTTCTCAAGTGTTAAACCGGGGAATGTTGGCTTGCGGAATCTTAACCAAGGGAATCCACTTTGCGGTGGAGTTCAATCAGGCGGGTGTGTATGTAGTGGTCAACTGTGTATTTTTCAAGCACACCGAGCGGCTGTCCTTCTGCGCTGACTATTGCAAGGCAGTCTATGTCGTAGTCGGAAAAGACTTTGTATACATCAGGGAGCGGCATCTCCGGGGTGCATGTGACGGAAGGCTTGTCCATGATGTCAAGGGCGAGCATTCCTTCTGCAAAGTCTCCTAGCTGCAGAGTCTCCTTGAGATGTTCTAGCGGAATAAAACCGCTCAGCTTTCCTTCATTGTCTTTTACCGCAAAGTGCTGAAAGTGGCTTGTTTCAAAGCGGTCAAGAATGTGGCTTATGTAGTCCATCTCACTGACAACTGATGCGGAGTCTGGACTGCATATTTTTTCTGTTCCCCAAGTTACATCGCTCACCTTTGACTTCTGCAGAATATCTTCTTCGGTGATATTCAGGCCGACTTCTCCTGCCATGGTGATGCCGTGCTTTACGCATATTGGCCCAAGAAGCTGCACTATAAAAGTGGTTGCTGTTATGATGAGGATTATCTGCGGACCAATACTGTCTGGAAAGTCATTGCTTGCGGCAATGCTAAGACCTATTGCGACTCCGGCCTGACTCAAGAGACACCAGGGAAGGTAACGCCGGACACTTTGCGGAGCCTTGGTGAGTTTGGAACCGATTTTGCTGCCAATGCTTTTTCCTATTGTCCTTCCAAGAACATAAACTACTGCGATGAGTCCCATAAGAGCCGAGACACTCCAGATGTTAAGCTTGGCACCGACCAGTACAAAAAACAGGACGTAAACAGGCGGCGTGAATTTTTCCACCAGATTGAACACGGCTTTTGTCTTTGCATGGGCAAAATTCACCATGCAGAAACCGATTGACATTGCGGCTAGTATGTTGTCCAGCTCAAGAAGTTGACAGAGACCTGTGCAGAGAAATAGTCCGCCAAGCGCAAAAGTCAGGACCCTGCCTTCGTTCTGCATTATGTTCCTGATGATTTTACTGATGATAAAACCGGACACTGAGCCCATCAATATGGAGCCAAAGATATCCCGGCAGATATGGAGCAGCTGTAGACCGAATGAGATTTTTCTGCCGCCCAGAAGTGAGGAGGCGATTGTCGCGGAAACAGCGTAGAGGATAAGTGCCACGGCGTCGTCCATGGCCACTATGCCAAGGACTGTTGTAGTCAACGGACCCCTGGTACGGTATTCCTTGAGTACGTCTGTGGTTGCGGCAGGGGCTGTTGCCGAACAGATTGCGCCGAGTACCAGCCCAAGAGCAAGCGATGTTGTAAGGTCGCGCGTGAATGCATAGTAGACTGTGCTTACCAGTGCTCCCACTACAAAGAAAGGCGTGATTGATTCACCAAGAAGAATACCTATGAATTGTCTGCCGTATTTTCTGATTACATCAAGTTTTAGTTCTGCTCCCACAAGAAAACCTATGAATGAAAGTGCAATTGTACTTACGGGATTCAGGGCGATGATTGTGTCCTGCCCGAGAATCTGGAATCCTGAAGAGCCGATGATTATTCCTATGATGATGTAACCGACAACCTGAGGAATCTTGAGCTTTTGAAAGATGCGGCCGCCTATTGCACCGCAGAAAAGAATCAGACCCAGCAGAAAAACCAGTTGTGTCCCGTGGAGCTGGGTGAATTGCATGATTTCAGGCAGAACATGTGCCAGTGGTTCCGAATTGTTCATTTAATACTGTATCCCGTTACTTCATGATTTCTGCAATAATCTGGTCAGGTGACTTGCTGTAGTAAAGCATACCATACATTGCAGCCGCAGAAACAACTTTGCGTCCATACTCGCGGGTTTCTGCAAAAGGAAGTGCTTCTAAAAAAAGCGCGTCATTAAGATTGTCAGTGCCAAATTCCAGACGTGAACTTTTTATCCATGAGCGCACCCTGGTGATTCCGCCGTTGTAGGCAAAGATGGCATGCATCTGGTTGTCGTCAAGACGCCTGATCATTTCGGCAAGATAGTTTGCTCCAAAGGCAATATTGGTGGCAGAATCGCGGAGGTCATAGTCTTCTATCTTGAGTTTCTTTGCAACGTCACCGGCAGTGCCTTCCATCAGCTGGGTAAGCCCGACTGCACCGGCATGGCTTGCTATCTGGGAGTCAAAGAAACTTTCGCTCCGAATCAGAGCATAAAGAAGGTATTCGTTCAGGTCATTTTTCCAGCATTCATCCTGCACAAAGTTCTGATAGTCCCGGGGAAAGGCCAATTCCATGAGCTTTAAGTCTACGGGGGCTTCTGAAAAGTTTGCCTTTTTGGCGGCGATGCGGAGGCTCTGATAATAGTATTGCTCCTGTCCTGCATCCGCTGTCTGCTGCAGGTACAGGGCTGCATTTTTTATTGATTCAATGCCAAGGACTGAATTGAATCTTTGCCAGAAGGGATAAATCTCTTGCGGCATGGAGTAATCGGCAAAGCCTTTGAGTATGCGCTCAGCTTCTTCGTTGCGCTTGAAATTCCTGTCAGTGCACAGAACTGAAAGTTTTTCCTCAAGAGCGGCGCTGTCCATCTGGAGTTTCTGTGCGGCTAGAAAGCGGTAGTATAGGGAAGTGCTTGTGTCTGCCGCAAGATTGTAGAGCGAAATACATGCTTCCACAGAGGAAATGTCCTTTGGGGTAAGCCGTTTTGTCTCTATAAGAAGCGCGGAGACATAGGAGAACTTTGCTGTGGCTTCGGGACTTGCAAAGCCGTTAAGTTTTTTAGCAGTTGCATAGTATTCCGACCACATGTGCTTGTTAATCAGACGCAGTGAAAGTGTGTCCAGAAAGTCGTCAAAGTAAGAAGGATCATGCCATTTGCTGCGGTAGGTGTCCAGTTCGGTGAGAGCACTTGCAATAGAATCCTTTAGACATGCATTCAGATAGTACCACAGTGCGTTGTCATAAAGCTGGTCTGTCGAAGCAAGTTGCATTGCCTTTTGAAAATAGTCGGGACTCTTGAATGTGGAGGTCTGGTCGGAAAGGCGTCCTGCGTAGAAGTAAGCGTAGAACTGACATGCCGGGGTTAGTGAGGGGCAAATCGAAAGGAGCAGGTCGGCATTCTGCTGATATTCGTTTGAGCCGTAAAGCAGTGTTTTGCCTATGTCGCTTAAAAGTTGGGGTGAAAGATTTTCCGGTGTCCTGCACAGATTCTTTGCGGTCTGAAGGACTGCTCCATAATTGCGGTTGTAAACAGATGTGCGGAACTTCTGCATGATGGACAGTGGGTGTTCGCTTGAGTCGGATAGTGCCTGGGCAAACTGGTTGTGGCTTGTGCTGAACGGATTTTCCAGGAACCAGTCCAATGAAAGGTCTGAAAATCTTTGATCCTGAATCTTGGCCATTGAAAGCAGACGGTACATGGTGCTTTGGTCGGAGACGTGCCCGGCCGGGCAGGAGTCAGTCAGGCTGAGCACTTTGTCAAAGGCATCGTTTTCGTAAAGTGTGCTGCATGCCGTTGCAAGCGATTCCATGTCTGCAAATTGTTTGTAGAGAGTCTGGGCGGCACTGAGCTTCTGCTTTTTGGAACCGTAGCGGCACAATTCTTCCAGACTCAGGCGGCTTACCAGAGGGGAACCATTTTTTGCAGCTTTTGCAAAGAGGCTTGCTGCTTTGTGGCTGTCCTGGTTGACAAGACACTGCTTTGCTTCAAAATATGGAGCGTCTTTTCCATATAATAAAGTCAGTTCGCTTGCGCGGGCGCATGCAGTTGAAACAGCAGGAAGCGCCGCAGAAAGAGCGAGAGAGAGTGTTATCCAGACAGAAATGCTTTTCTTTTGCATCGCTTATTCCGCCGGGATGAGGATTACCTGTCCGGAGCGGATGTAATCAGGGTTCTTTATACCGTTGTAGCGGGCAATATAGGTGTAGCGCCACGGATTTTTGTAGAATGCACTTGAGATATCCCACAGGGTGTCTCCCCATACAACCTTGTACTTGATGTCGGCAGGACGCTTGGCAGGTGGTGCCGGTGGTTCCGGAACTACTGCGCTTGGCGTTGTGGCTATGACAATTGTGTCTTCCTTTGGTTCGAGAGGCTTGGCCGGAGTTCCAGCTGCTGTCGGGCCGCTTGCCTTGGATTCTGTGTTTGGCTTTGAGTTCGGCTTTGGACGGTTTGGTTCCGGTTTTTTAGGAGTGGAAGTAGTTTTTTCACCTGCTGCGGAAGCCTGTGATATAGACTGATTTTCCTTGGCTGAACTGTCCGGCCTGGTGGTGTCTGACTGCTTTGCAGGAAGATTCTGCTCTGCGGAACTGTCAGTTGAAGTGATGGACTTTTCAGATTCCACAGTTTCTTTTGAACTTGCAGATTCTTCTATATCAGTGCTTTTTTCTGTGGTGACGGAGGCAATT
>CAMNHD010000117.1 GCA_946538875.1 uncultured Treponema sp. | reverse complement strand
GCCGGGATCTGCTCAACCACAGTTTCTCTGGTAACCTCCACCGGAGCCTGCTCAACCGCTACTTTCTGAGCCACAACCGCAGACGGGGTCCGCTCAACCGTAACTTCCCTGCTAAACGCCACCGGAGCCTGCTCAACCGCTACTTCCTGAGCTACAACCGCCGCCGGGGTCTGCTCAACCGCAGCTTCCCTGCTAAGCGCCGCCGGGGTCTGTTCAACCGCAGTTTCTCTGGTAACCTCCACCGGAGCCTGCTCAACCGCTACTTCCTGCGCCACAACCGCTGCCGGGGGCTGCTCAACTGCAAACTCCCTGCTAAGCGCCACCGGGGTCTGCTCAACCGTAGTTTCTCTGGTAACCTCCACCGGGGTCTGGTCAACCGCTACTTTCTGAGCCACAACCGCTGCCGGGGACTGCTCAACTGCAAGCTCTCTGCTAAGCGCCGCCGGGGTCTGCTCAGCAGCATTCACAGAAGAAGGCTTTGATACCTTGATTTCAGGCTTCTTAGTTACCGCAGGCGCAGCATTCATTGCCACAGCAGGGAGCTTTTCAGCCACAGCAGGAACAGTCGAGTCAGAACCGCCAAAGTCCATGGAAGGAACCTGCAGCTGAGCCAAAAGTCCCGGAAGTTCCTCAACAAGATTTTCATACTTGTCCATCTCGGCATAAGGATCAGGCGGTTCCTCAGACTTAATGTCCTGTTCGCGCACAACCGCATCAGGAACAAGCATATTGTCTCCGCCAAGCTCAGGAAACTGTGCAAGAAGCGCTTCAGTCTCGGAATCAAGGGCCACATTCTCCGGGGAAGACTTTCCACCCTCTATAAAACCGTTTTCATCAGCAAATTCAAACCCGTCGGCAGACTCGTCAGGATCCCCCTCATTCCTGATACCAGTCGTCACCCTGCCAGCATCCCACTTGGTCATCTCAAGACGGTCCGCAAGAGAATAGCTTCTACCCAAAGTCTGCTCAAAGGCACCAAGATAAGCATATTCACTTGCCAGGGCAGGATTCTTCTCCATAACAAGAGCAAAAGCCTCGTCACAGGCCTCATAGTTCTCAAGCTCATAATTACAACGTGCAATTCCAAGGACAGCAAGTTCGTTGTCCGCTTCCACAGCAAGAACCTTCTTGTACCACTCAAGCGCAATCTGATACTGCTGACGCGCAAAATAAACATTGGCAGTGTTCAGCAGAGACGGAATGTACCCCTTGCGGCGTGCCCTCTTGAACTGGTCGTCAGCCTCGACAAAGAGACCGTAGCGGCCAAAGAGTATACCCAGTTCATTACGTACCTCAACAGTGTCGTCAGTCCGGAGAATCGCATTGTACTGAGCCACAACAGGCGAAATCTCACGCGCAATCCACTGGTCCATGCTGTGCTGGAAAAGCCGGGCAACAATCTTCTTGTCAGGAAGAGTAAAATTGGCACTTGCTCCGGGAACACTCACAGGCTCATAGATTTTCCATGAATCCTCCATGGCATAGAAAGCCGCAGTACCATCCCTGAACGCCTGGTTCCACTCACGGGCGCCAACCCTCCACGCACGGCTGAAGCCTTCATCAGTAAGAGTGATTTCAAGCGGTACCCAGGCCTCCCCGTTATGGTCAATCAGATTATTCCTGTTCATCAGGGAAGCAGAAACCTGTTCCATAGTCAGTCCGGAGTCAAATGCAATGAAGATGTGCCCCGGAATAGTGATAAAGGCAGTCTTTATGCCGACAGCCTCGAACAGCGAGCAGGTAAGGATTGAAAGGTCGTCACAGTCGCCGCCGCGGTAAGTAAGAGTCTGATACGGGAACTGCAGGAAGTCGATTGAAGTAGAACCTACATTGTCGGAATAAGCAGAAGACGGGTCAATCACGTAGTTGATTCCAAACTGGTCAAGAGTCTCAAAAATACCCATAGCGTACTGGATATTCTGCGGAACCCCCATCCTGATGTTTTCACGAACAATGGAAGTGATGTACTTGGAGAACCACAGGGCAGCAGGATCCTTGGAAGACACAAAGACAGAGGCACGGCGGTCATCGTCCCAGCTCATGGAGTTACGGCCGTAAACAGGTACCACCATAGGCACAGTCTTCTTCTTTTTTTCGCCAAGATAAGAATATTCTATTATAACAGAGGCTTCCGTATTAGTCTTTTCAGTCAGGTCAAGCATACGCTCGTTAAAGAAAGCCGTAAGCTGAGCGTCAAAAGACTGTCCTTTCTCCAGCTTGGCGACAGTTCCGCAAAGATTCGGCTGAGACATATACTGCGGCTGATAGAAACTCACACGCACATTGTCAATGGCAGTGTCCTCCTCGTTAGTCACCTGCACAGTGGCAAAGGAGTTTTTCTTGTACCAGGAATAAAGCACCGGGAACACAGGAAGAATTTCCTTAGTCTCCATCTTGACCTTGGTTGCATCAGTAAAGGCCTTGGTAAGATTCACCGTAAGACCGGCAGTTCCGCCGACATCAGTCATAAGAGGATCAGGACTTGCAATATAGTGGTTAGCCATAGCCCCCGCATCAATGGAGACCTTGGGGTTCACGCGGAAGGAGAAAGAAACATTCAAGCCGCCGTTAAGCCCCGTAAGCACACCCTCGGACTTGCTTGCACGGTACGCTCCCACCTGGGCACTGAGGTTAAGGCCCCAGCGGTCGTTAATAGGCAGATGGTACCCGGCACCCACAGCGCCGCTGAACGAAGCTATGGAGTCTACCTTTGGAAGAGCCAGATTCTTGTAGTCACCGGCAACAAAAAGGTCAATGTTTCCCCCGATGCGGTAGGTAAGACGGCCTCCCACACCAATGCCGTATTCAATACCGGTAGTGGAACCAAAGGACTTGGAGGCAAGCGGAAACAGGGAGATAAGGACTTCATCATCGCTCCATAGTGGAACAGTGGCCAGACAGGCTATGAAAGCCCCCGCAATCACCTTTCTTCTAAGACGTTTTGCCGTGTTCCTGAACTTTTTTGACGATCTTTTCATACTCTTCCCCTATTCTTCCAGCTGACCAAGGACCCTGTTCAGACCGCGCAGTGCAGTCTTGTTGTCAGGTTCCAACGCAAGGGCACGCTCATACCATACCTTTCCGTCAGCAAAGCGGCGTTGAATCACCGCAATATTGCCAAGATTGGTCATCGCACTGACGGAACCCATGGCGGCAGAACGCTCGTACACAGGAATCGCACTTGAATACATTCCCGCACGCACGTACAAAAGCGCCAGTTTGTTTAATAATTCAACACTCATGCCCTTAGCCCGGATCTGATTCTGAACAGCCGCAATCTGCGGACCGAACTCGGCAGTGATATACCTGGACATGTCAGTCTCCACAGCCGCAACCAGAGGAGCCTCAATAGGCTTGTCGCTGACAGAGGAACCGCTTGAGAAAGCCGCCGGCGGATAATACTGCCATGCATCGCTGAGCGAATAGAACGTAACATCCTCACCAGCCCCGGCCGCCCCCATGATCCTCACAAGAGCATTGTACCAGCTGTTCACAAAGCCTTCCCGCAGAGTAGACATAGACACCGGAATCATAACCGAGTCGTCAAGGATAAGCACACGGTCGGAACCGTCGAACAGAGTTCCAACCTTGGAAGGCTCCAGCTTAAGGTTCACAAGAACAATAAAATCATCGGACATAGGAATAAAGCCGGTGTCCACACCGACAGAAGCAAGCATGGCCATGAACAGAATGCCCGTGTCGTCAACATCGCCCGACTTATACAGCATAGTCTGGAACGGATACTGTATATAGTCCAGCTCATCAGGATCCAGGTGGCAGCGCGCGTAAGGAGTGGCATTGTCCGGCTTGCATTCAATTCCTGAAAGCCTTATACCCTCAAAAAGATACATGGCAAACTGCATGTTGCGGTTAAGACCGGTACGAAGCTGGTTACGCGCAATACCCACAAGGTACTTGGAAAGCTCAAGCACCTCCTGGGAGTTGGTTGATATATAGGAAGCAAGCACATTCGGGTCAGTCCAGCGCACCTGATTGCGGTTGTACACAGAGACAACCACGGAACTGACCACAGAACGCTTCTTTCCAAGTATCTCGTAATCAATGACAATCTCTCCAGGAATGTCACCCGCCTCGCTGAACTGCATTATCCTTTCGTTAAAGTCCCCGAGCAGCGGAAGTTCCGCAGTCTTGTGCTTGTGGATCACATCCACAGAACCGCAGTACAGGTCGGAGGCCGTAAAGTTCTCCGTGCGGAAATACACCTTGACATTGCGGATTTCGGCACTCTCGTTGTTTTCCACAAAGATTGAGCCGAACTGGTTCTCCTTGTAAAGTGAAGACATAAGCGGGAAAATGCTTTCGTCCTGGCTGATGGTGGCAGAGACATTCCCGGTAACCTTCTGGGTCTCAAGCGTAAACTTCACGGTGGCACCCACAGAAACCCCGCCGACAGCCGGCATACCGAACCATTCATGGGCCTGGAATGCAAACACATGGGCATCAAGTCCAAGCGACCAGGAAGGATTAATTCTGAAAAGAGCACCCGTATTCACCTTCGCCCAGGGCGCATACATGGTCTTGTTACCGTTCACCGCCATGGCAACGCCGCCGCCCAGGCCAAGGTTCAGCTCCATACGCGACAGAGGATACCAATAGGCCTCCGCATGAAGCCCCACAGGAATCAGCGACAAAAAACTGGTCACCCCCTCCTCAAGCTCCGAGGAACTCTGCTTTGGAAGAAGCATATAGCCGAATTCCACACCCACATTGAACATATTGGCAAGATTCACGCCGGTATCAAAGAATCCGTCCACAGCCGCCACAGTAAAATGCTGGTCACTCACCCTTGAAAGGAACGGAAAGAATGCACCCGGAGACAATTTAAATGTCAGTTCATACGAAAAGAGAAAACTTAAATTAGTAAATACAAACAGCACAGCCAGAATGACTTTTTTATTCTTAAACATCTGAAAAAACTCTCAAAAACAAGTGAGAAGCCCACGCCCAAGGCGCATGGACACCACTATCTATTATGTTGCACTAAAAAGAAAAATTCAACCTCAGCAACTAAAAAAAACGGGAAATTGATGAAATAAACACCCCCGGAACGCCCGGTTAAGACTAATTACATTTTATGTATTATCTTCAATCCCTCCATTTTCTCTATGGCGGACTTTACACTTCCACAATCTCCAAATCCGCCACAATCTGGAAAACCTGCTCCGCAAATCCGGGCGTTCCAGGCTCCCCTACGGTCGGTGCGTCATCCTGCCGCACGGCCTCCGGCCCCTTCCATGCCCATGCATGATTAATTTGACTGTGGAATTGATATTTTAAGATGCGGGTGTTATAATTTTCCCTGAAAAAGAGGTGCAACGTTGAAATCAAGAAATTTTTTTCTTCCGCTTGCAGTAATTGCGGCCTGCATCACCGTCACATCCTGCCATAGGGGAAAAGACCCGGGGAACAGGGTGGAAAGAGCCATGTACTTCTGGAAAAGTTCCCTGTCACTTTCCGGGCAGGAGGCTGATTTTCTTTCGGAACACAGAGTCTCAAGGCTCTACGTAAAATTCTTTGACGTTGTGCCCGGCGGCACGAATTTCAGCGGCGTAATGCCTGTCGCAACCACAGTGTTTCCCGATCCGCTGCCGGAACTGCTTTCAAAAGACCTTGAGATAGTTCCAGTAGTGTTCATCAGGGAGGACTGCCTTGATTACTGGAAAGGTTCTGAGGATTTCATAAGTCTTGCCGATCTGGTGGACTACAGGGTTTCGCGCATGTGCACCGCCGCCGGAATAAACGCC
>CAMNHD010000116.1 GCA_946538875.1 uncultured Treponema sp. | reverse complement strand
CCGTAAAGTCAGCAGTGGCAGATCCAGTCCTGAACAAGAGGGCAAAGCACTGTGTCTACGAAAATCAGCGTGTAAAGGATGCCGTCCAGGCACTGAAGGCCGGCGATCTTGCAAAGCTCGGACAGCTTCTGAATCAGAGCCATCAGTCCCTTGACCAGGATTACGAAGTCACCGGCATAGAGTTGAACACACTTGCTGGCGAAGCCCAGAAGCAGAAGGGATGTCTTGGAGCACGCATGACAGGAGCAGGATTCGGCGGCTGTGCAATCGCACTTGTTCATAAGGACAACATCGACTCCTTCATCCAGAATGTGCAGGATGCATACACAAAGGCTATCGGTTACAAGGCAGGCTTCTTTGCATGCGAAAGCGGCGACGGTGTGGCCCATTACACCCCGGCAAAATAATTCTCACCAAAAGGGGGAGTGTCTTTAAGGGCGCTCCCCTCAATTTGTCCGGGGGTGTGGTACCGTCCTGTAGAAAAAGATTGACAGATTGTAAAATAATCTTATATTCTATTATTGAGGGTAAAAAATTATTCTAAAAATAAGTAAAGACGGTAACAAATTGCTTTCCGGACAGTTCTATTATGTAGGGCTGTTCTGTGGCTTTGTTTCAATCTGACTCAAGAGGTGGAATATGAGGAAAATCGGACTTCTTTCTGCAGTGCTTATGCTTGCGTTGGTTCAGCTGAGCGCGGCGGACAATTCTTTTATTGGAAACAATCTGGACGGTGTTTTCTATTATGATACGGCTGCCAAGGCTAAGACTTCCTTGGGGGCGCTGGGCTCCTACGACTTGTATTGGGAGGGCAATACTGTTCTTTTCTGTTCGACTGTGAACGGAAACTTTGAAATCATGGCCTGCTACAATACCGAGACCCAGGGCTGGATTTACCGTGTGGGTGTGGACGGCTTCAGGGCTGACAGCGGGCTTTTCTTTGACAGCAGCAAACTGGATTTGTCCAAGCTTTTTTCCAAAGTGGACAAGCGCATTTACTTGAACCGCAGCGAACCTATTGTTCCGCTCAGCAGAAAGGCTGTTTCTGAGTGCAAGCTGACCAAGGCTCCAGCGGGGTATTCTCCTGTTGAGTCTTCTGCTTCTGCAGATGGTCAGGACTGCGGTGACGGCTCCTGCGTTGCTGTTTCTCCGGTTCCGGTGACTCCTGTGGCTGTTCAGGGAAGCGGAACTTCTTCCGGGAATTCAAATGCTTCCGGGCTAAAGCCTGTGGCTGTTACTCCTGTTACTCCATCTGTTACACCTGCACCGGCAGCACCTGCTGCACCTACTGCACCGGCCAAGACTTTGAAGCAGGGTCTTGGGGCTAAGAATATTTATTCCCAGAACTACACTCTGCTAAACGGGACCACTGTCACAAACCAGGCTCAGGGCAGACCGAAGGTTCTCCTCTTTATGCAGACTATCTGTTCCCGCTGCATGTCCACTACAAAGTCTGTTTCCAAGAGCTATGCCAAGTTTGCTGACATTGACTTGTACGAGGTGGAAATCAACAGGGCAGACAAGGCCAAGACTCAGGCGTTCAGGGACAAGTACGGCAGCTCCAGCATGAAGTTTGCCTACGATACCGGAAGTGGTGCCAATGGTTCCATGTGGGCCTATCTTGCCCTTGCGGGGGTGCGGCCTACTGACGGTGTGGGACTTCCTGTCCTGGTGTACATCGACGCTCAGAACAAGGTGCAGTATATTGAACATGCCCATACTCTTAGTGCGGAGAATATCCGTGAGATTGTGGATGACTATCTTACGTTCAGCACTGTGGCTCAGGTAACTTCCGTGGCTTCGGGAACTGCTTCGGCAGGAACTGGTACTGGCTCCGGTGCTGACTGCGATGACGGGTCATGCCAGGTTTACCAGGTGCAGGATGTGAATGTATCGGGAGCTTCTTCCCTGAGTGCTGAAAACCGCAGAAGAAAGGAAATTGAAGTTGCACGGAAAATCCTTGCAGCAGTTCCAAAGAGTGAGCCTGCTCCTGTGGTTGCCGGTAACGGAATGATTGCGGACAATGCTGCCGACGGTAAGTTCTATTATGATGCCGATGCAAAGTTCCCGTCAAAGATTCCAGAGAAGATGGGCCGGTACACTGTCTCTCAGTCTGGAGATTCCTATGTGTTCATGAATGAGAATAAAGAATGGGTTGCTCATTACAACAGGACTCAGCAGTACTGGACATACCGCCGCGGTGTTGCGGGCTATCAGACTGGTACTGCCAAGAGCACTTGGTTCGACGAAACCCAGGTGGATTTCGGGGCGCTGTTCACATCTGTGGATCCAAGGATCAATCTTTCCAGAATGAGTCCAGGTGATAAGGTGGAGATGGTTCCGCTCAAGAAAAATACTGTCGTCAAGATTGATCCCAAAAAAGACGATGCGGAGGGAAAATACCTGGGATTCGGAGACTTGCAGGATTATTACGTCCGCCGTCACTTTGACTTTACAAACTATCCTGATTCCAGGATGGTCTGGACAGGTTTCGATGATCTCAAGCAGAAGGCGAAGGACGGAAAAACCGCACTTCCAGCAAAAACTGCTCTGGGCCGCGATATCATCTATGTTGACAACACTGCTGTCCCTGATACTTCGCTTAAGACTTTGGAGGGGTATACCCTGAACTGGCTGAACAAGGGTTTTGTGACGTTCGTGAAGGATGGTGTGACATGTCTTCAATACGACGTGAAGCTGCAGGGCTACAACGCCAATATGAACCATAAGCTTTACAAGCAGGTGGATGTTTCCAAGCTGTTCAAGTCGGTTGATCCGAGAATCGATTTGTGGCACGACTATACCAAAACAGTGGGCGGTCTGGTAAAGAACGCTGACGGAACAATCTCCGAAGTCTATGAATTGAGCGATGCCTTTATCATAGCTTCCTACGACTGGAAAAAGGACAAGGAATTTGTTGACTTTGTGAACTGGCTCAGGGAAAAAGGTTATCCTGAAGAAACTGTCAAATGGTATGTGGACCGTGCATCTTCTCCATATTACCGTGGAACAATTGCAAACTACCCCTGTCTCTTTAGTAATTACCTGCCCGGCTATGAGTGGGGACTTGGCATGAGTTCAAGCAGCCGCTTCTGCGACTATTCGGAAGGACATGTTGCCTCTCCGTATGCTTCTGCCGGTGGAATGGAGAAATTCTTTCTGGCTCACAGAAACTTTGAGTTCCAGGGTGTTGCAGGCGAAGTGGGATTTCTTAATGAATTGAGGAAAACTGTGGTTCCTATTACACTTGTTGACTGCAAGGATTCTGGTAATTCCCCCAAGAGTTCCAATGCTCTTCCTATTGCACAGGTGAAGGCTGACATTGAGAAGTTCTTCTTGGAAAAACTTGGAAAGGCTGTTTCAATCAAGGTGGTCAATGCGACTGTCAGTTACAATGAGATTAAAAACGGAGACTTCAAGATGCCCAAGAACATTGATACGGAAGGAACAATTCCGATTCTGCGTGTTTATGACGGTGACCTGAAGTATTCCGGCAGTTACTATTTCAAGCCTTGTGTGGTGTTCAACGGCACTTCCGACTATGCCAAGAATGATTTTATCAACAGGCTTTTCCCGAGCGGAATGTTCGGGGACAAAGTGTACAGCTTTGATGATGATGCGCCGGCCCATTACACTTCTGACGGAGTGCTTGATCCGCTGATGCTCTACGCGCTGGGCTACTGATTTACGCTCGGGCGGTTGGGCGGATGGTGTCCCTTCCGCCCCTGCGGCACTTGCGCCACAGGGAAATCAGTCTTGACCAACAGCGCCATGGACGGCGCGTTAGATGTCACTGTTGCAGCAAGCCAGTGCTCAGTGCTTCCTGCTGAATGTGGTTTCAAACTTAGTGCGGGGCTGGTCGTAAGTCAGAGTCTTTCCCACAATGGCAGACAGAACTTCCGGCGCAGATTCAATCGTTAAAGAAATACATGCAAACCGGACATCCTGGTCGGTAGGCAGATAGGCCTCTTCCTCAGGCTTAGGTTCGCGGAAAGAGATTTTCTTGCTGAACGACAATTCCCCGGTCTTTTCAAGTGATTCAATTCCTTCGTGATTCACACCGACTTTGTACACGGCACAAGATTCCTTGGACCTGCTGCTGTCCATGTTCACAAGTGCATTATAATAAAAGAAACTGTCCTTCCGCTCCTGAGAATTGGTAAGAGCTTTGTCCACGATACTAAGGATCGAATCCTCGTATCTCAGCTCAAAAGGCAGCTCCTCCTCCGAGTTGAACCGGATCTGCGAAAAGTAGTTGGGAAACTCATTGGACAGCACAAGAGTCTCGCCGTCATCCCTGAACTCGTACTTGGTCTCAACAATCTGGTCAAATATCTGCTCCAGGAAAATATCAGATTCAATCTGGCTGGCCTCCTTTTCTGCATCGATGTATTCCTGAGCCATTCCATCCTCAATCAGATAGGAAATCATGTCGGCATTCTTTTCCGCATATAGCGCATAGACTCCCTCCCTGTTGTATTCCTTTCCGTCGCTAAAAATAGAAGTCGTTTTGTAATACAGAGTGTTTGTGGAGCGGTCCCACGAATAGGAACAGCTTTCGGTCGGAGTGATGTCGGCGTCAGCATAAAAACCATCTTCGTCAGCAAGGGCAGATTTTGCAACTGAGCCCGTGGTCATTGAACCGTCCGCGCTGAACGAAATCTGCCCGAACTGGCTCTGAAAAACCGCAGTGCCTTCCGCCCCGGCCCCATTTCCGGGCACAAACGGATTTTCTCCCTTGGCCGCAGGAAGCTCCGGATTCTGAACGTAAGCAGATTTCTTCTCAGAAGACGCGCAGCCGCTCAGCATAAGTGCCGCCGCAAAAAAAGCCGCACAAGATAAACCCTTGATTTTCATTTTATACCTCTGGTTTTAAGAATTAACCGCCCAGGAACAACCTGCCGCAGTACCATGCATGATACATCAAACAGCAGGTGAGGTCAATTGAGCTGTTTCAAGTGAATGCCTGTACGGGCGCTTCCCTCCCTGCGGTCGGGCCGGGCTTTTCCGGGTTCCGCTTCCGCTCCAAACCCCGCCTGCGCGGTGTTCGGCTGCGCCGCCCTCCAAATCCCTAGCGCGGTATGGTGAAGTGTCAAGATTCACCCCATCAGCCTACGCCCGATTGGAGGGGCCCGCCGCGTGCGGCGGGGTGCACAGTGAGCGGATGCGAACGGAGCAATGGAGGCCGGGAGGCCGGAACCCTGCAAAGCGGGGAGCTTGCCGTTCAGTGTTTCTGCGGAATCCGCTGAATTTGTGTATGTTTGGAATGCAGTGCCGTCCTGAATGCCTGGGGGAAATTTCCGGGAATGATTTAACTTGAAGAAAAGTTTTTTATGTTCTATGCTTGACGCATGAAGCAGACGAAAAGAATCGAGCGCCTGGACAAGGTGCTGAGCAATCACGGTTATGGATCCAGAAAGGATGTGCGCGGCCTGATCAGGTCGGGGGCGGTTTATGTGGACGGGGAACTTGCCACGGATTTTGATGCCCATGTGGATCTGGATTTGGTGCGCATTGTTGTTGACGGCGAGGAGCTTGTGCTTTGCGAACACGTGTACCTCATGATGAACAAGCCGGGGAATGTTGTGTGCTCGGCAAAAGAGGGTGACCATCAGACTGTGTTCGATCTGCTTGACCCGGCGGAACTGCATCAGTATCTTGGCGGGGAAATCGGAATGGTGGGGCGGCTTGACCTTGACACGGAGGGGCTTCTCCTTCTTACGACTGACGGACAGCTGAACCATTTTCTTACTTCGCCCAGGAACCGCATTCCTAAGACTTATCTTG
>CAMNHD010000115.1 GCA_946538875.1 uncultured Treponema sp. | reverse complement strand
CAATGTGTACCGTGCCGAGTATCAGTTCCGCATGAACCTTGAGGGCATTGTGCTCAAGGGTTCAATCGACCTGCTCCTGAAAACCCGTGACACTTATGCCGTTGTGGACTACAAGACGGATGCCGTTCCGTGCCCCGGGGACTATGTGAACCAGCTTTACTGTTACCGCAAGGCGGCAGCCGGTCTTATGGGCGTGGACGAGTCCAAGATAAACTGTTACCTTTATTATCTGCGCCACGACAAGCTTTACGACATGACGCAGACGGTTTCACAGGTGGAGCCCAAGGAATTTCTTTCCATTATGAACGACGCTGTATTGGCAAAGTGAGGCTCAGAAGGCGTAATCCGCAGGAATATTCCTTGGCAAGAAACCCGCTTTCCGCCACTACGCTTCCGCTCCGGCCAGCCGTCCCGCCAAGCGGCCCGTCTGTCTGGGGCTGCGCCCCATGGCTCCAATCGGGCGTAGGCTGTATTAATATCGGAAAACAAACAGCATGGGGGGCATGAAGATAGATTACACTTGCATTCCTGCAAAGAATGCTGTAAACTAAAAGTAATATTAAACATAAGGAGTGTTTTATGGCAGAAAAGAAAACTCATACTTACAAATCTGCTTCAACAGGACAGACTTCTGCTTCCAAGCCGGTAGGCACTGCAGCCGCCGGAGCAAAATCCGGAAATGCAACAGGACTCCGTGTCGGTGCGGTTGTTCTTTGGGTGTTAGCCCTCGTATTCGAGGTACTTGCAATAGCATTGATTTTGGAGAAACTTTTGATTCTTCCAAAGATTCCAGCCCTTTACAAAGGTATCGGTGCCCTGGTTGTGGACTTTATCTGTGTAGTCATCGGTTCACAGCTCTGGAAAAAGGCCAATCACATCGATCCAGCTTCACAGAAGAATCCAGTAAAATTCTGGTTGTGGAACAACATGGGTGTTTTTGTTGCCGCAGTGGCATTCATTCCGTTTGTAGTTCTGCTCCTTCTCAACAAGGATACTGACAAGAAGACCAAGGTCGTAGGAACTGCCGTCGCCGCAGTGTTCCTTGTGATAAGCGGTCTTGCAAGCTATGACTGGAATCCTCTTTCCAAGGAAGCCCTTGAACAGGCAAATGCAGGTTCAGTTGTTTACTGGACAGAGCACGGAAAGAAGTTCCACTTGTACGAAGACTGCCAGGCCCTGGACAGAACTGACGAGCTTACAACCGGTACTGCTGACGAGGCAATCGAAGCCGGTCGCGGTACAGTCTGCAAGTTCTGCGAAAAGCGCTACCAGGCAAGTCTTGAACAATCAGAGACAGAGCTTGTCCCGGCTGCAAACCAGTAAGTCTTTCACGTTAAGAAAAACGCTTGTCCAGTAAGTTTACGTCACGGTTATGAATTCCGCATGGCGTGGCTTTCTGGACATCCTTGTATTTTAAAAAGTCTCATCATAGTGTAATCAGTGCACTCTCCTCTCAGATGCTGGGCTTTACCCCGAACACATACGGTACGAAACTGTCACAGAAATATAAATATCAAAGTGGCGGGAGAAAGTGGTACGCGGCCGGCAGCCACTTTGTGTTTGTTGTCAAAACCGCTTTCCATTTTAAACTGTGGATAGAACTTGCAGAAACGGATTTTCAGGATTATAATTTGTTGTAGCTTGTTTTCTTCTATAATGACAGGATAATTCAGAAGTTGCCCCTTGGTAACAACCGCATGCCAGTCAGAAGGGGTGCAGGCTCTGCATATTTGTTTCAGGAGTTTTATTATGGCGTTTATTGACGTTGTTGACTGGCAGCCTTCCAGTAATGATATTTTTGCGTGGCGTTTTCCGCATGATAATCTCAGCACCGCGACTCAGCTGATTGTCCGCGAGAGTCAGGAGGCAGTGTTCTTCAGCAAGGGGCAGATCCTCGGCAAATTCGGACCGGGCAAGCATACTCTGTCCACAGAAAACCTTCCGCTGCTCAGGAATCTGTTCGGCATTCCGTTTGGCGGCAAGAATCCGTTCACTGCCGAAGTGTGGTTTGTGAACAAGACTGCGCCGCTTACGATTGACTGGCACACCACTTCAATGCGTTTTATGGACCCTGATTACGGGCAGATGATTCCGCTTACGGCCAGCGGACGTTATGGTCTCAAAGTAAGGGATGCGGAAAGGTTTCTGGTAAAGCTTGTGGGCACTCTCACTACCTTTACCTCTGCCCAGCTCACAGATCATTTTACCGGGCCCCTTGTTGCCAAGACCAACAGTGCGATTGTCAGCTATATGACTTCCAACCGTGTGGGCATAACTCAGATTGCTGCTTACCTGGAACCTCTTTCCAAATTCATCGAGGATCCGCTCAAGGTATTCTGGGAGGACTATGGTATGGAGCTTACGGGCTTCTATATCACTTCGGTGGATCTGGACACTTCAACTGCTGAAGGTAAGAAGATTTCACAGGCTCTTGCCGACCGCAGCGCACAGAACATTGCGGGTTACACCTGGCAGCAGCAGCAGTCCTTCAACGTTGCCAACAATGCTATTTCTTCCGGTGGCGGAATGGGTGGCATGGGAGGTATGCTTGGTGCTGTGATGATGACAGGCGCCATGAGCAACAGCGGTATGGGAACTCAGATGATGACTCCTCCTGCCGGGACTGGAGGTTTCCCAAATGCCGGTGGCATGGGCGGCATGGCTATGGGGAATATGGGTGGTATGCCTGGTTCTTCCGGTATGACGCAGAAGAAGGAGGTGTTCTGCTCCAACTGCGCAAAGAAGTATCCTGTCACCTCCAGATTCTGTCCGTTCTGCGGCGATCCTTACAATCCGTGTCCTGTATGCGGAAGCGACAACGCAACTAATGCCAGGCGCTGTACTACCTGCGGTGCGTCTCTTGGTGGCGCGGCCGGCGGTATGGGTGCGGAAGGCATGGCAGGTGCAAACTGTCCAAGGTGCGGTTCTCCGGTGCAGCCCGGGGTCAGGTTCTGTCCTTCCTGCGGCAACAAATTGATGTAGGGGGCGCTTATGACCAGAAAACAATCGCTTATAATTAGAATAAGTCTTTTTGCCTTTGGGCTTGCGGTGATCGCAGTGGCCTTTGCGCTTTTTGCGCCGCATCTTGAGAACGGCTCCATACCTGCAGGGCAGAAATTCTTCTGGTTCTGCATTGCCCTGGAATATGTGGCTTTCTTCTGTCCTTTTTTCTTTTCGCATGTTACTTCGGCGGGATTTGCCAGAAAGGGACCTTCCCTTGTCATGCTCTGGGGAACTATCATTTCGTTCAATGCCCTCTGCATTGTGCTCAGTGTCCTTGTGCTGCTGAGGATTTTCCCGCTCTCCCTGGGAATTGTCCTGCTGCTTGCCTTTATTTTTGTGGCGGGTATTCTGGTTTTCATTGGATTTGTTGCAAGTTCCCATGTAGGCGCTGTGGAGTCTGCCGAGCGGCCTGTCACAGATGCCAAGGAAAATCTCAGGAATCAGGCGGCCGTTCTGGAGCTCAAGGTTTCGTCTCTTGGGGATGCGGCACAGGCTGTCAGTGGAAGGGTAAAGGCTTTGGCTGAGGAAATCCGCTACACGGCTCCATGTTCCCGTAGCGAGGCGCTTATGCTTGACAATAAAATTGCTTCGCTTCTCAGACGTTGTGCGGATTTGTGTTCACTGTCCACTGCGGATTCTGCGGTTAGGGAATTGGAAAGGCCTCTTCAGGAGCTTGAGGCTTTGGTAAGGGAGCGTAAGCTTTACAGGGATTAGTTTAGGAGTTTTTGATGACTGGAAAAGTTTTTGCCGAATCATCCAATATTTATGATGACCAGGCACGCATTCTGTTTGATTATTACCGCAAGGCAGCGGAAAAAATTGTTGGAGAGGAAGTCGCTCTGGAGAACAAGATTGCTGATGCCCAGGCCAGACTGGCGGCCGCTGAGCACAGGAACAAGGTTTCTTTGATTCTGATGATTGTGTTTGGGGTTCTTACTCTTGGTTCTGCCATCACCTTTTTAATCCTGTGGGGTGCCAAGGGACTGTTTGGCGCGCTTGTCTTTTTGGTCGGAGTGATTGTCGCGCTAGTGCACTTTCTCAAGTCCCGCAAGGAGATTGCTGAATGCGCTTCGCAGATTCAGGGATTCACAGAGGCCAAGAACGATATAAGGCGTGACTACAAGATGTCAAAGCTGGGCGTTGCGTATGTGCCGGTTGCCACACGGGTCCCCTTTGAGGGCAAGAGTTTTGTCGTGGACCATACGGGTGCCATGCAGAACACTGACTTTTCCCTGTCTGTGCTGCACAAGCCGGAGGAGCTCAAGCAGTCTCTTACTGACCTGGAGGAAGGTATCAGGACTGTGCCTGTGGTCGAGGGAAACAGCGAGGCTGAACAGATTGATACAAGTGACTACAGCCTTAGTGTACAGAATGTCACCATGCATGACTATATAGGTAACATTGACAGGCAGGTAAGGAACATTTCTTTCCTGCTCGGGGATAGCGATGTGCGTTCGGTTTCACTTCCTGTTGTGCCGCCGGAAAGCAGTCAGGATGCCTTTATTGGCGAATATGCAACCACCGAGACCGAGGGACGTCCTGTGGTCAAGGTTTACAATACAGACGGCTTTGGTGACAAACTTTCAGGCTTTACCCAGTTGAGCCAGATGAAAAAGGATCTGGAAAAGAACGGGACGGGCGACAATTCTGAATACTTCAAGCAGCTGATGAAAAAACTTGGCGAAACGGTCCAGCTTGTGTCGCAGCTGAAGACAAACTCCACCAGCAGACTCATGGATTACACCAACGGAATCTTTGCCGCTGTGCTCAAGGCGGGTCATAATCAGTATTCACCCAGTCTTGAGGCAGAGGAGATTGAGCGTGTGCGGCAGACAAACTTTGACTATCAGGACAATGTAGAGTCCTATCAGCCTTTCCAGCTCAAGTCCAGTTCACGGGTGCGCTACGACCTTTTCAGCGGTGCCTGGGTGGCGGAGGATAATTCCCGCACCAACATGCCGTTTGGAATGAATCAGATAGAGGAGGAAGTTCTTCAGCCTGTTATCAAGAATCTGATGAACGAGACCCGCATTGAGCGTCTCAGGATTTACAACAACATCAAGGACCAGAAACTCAGCTATCTCAACAAGTGGCATCAGGATGTGGAGGATGCGTTCCGTGACAACCGCAAGGCCGGTGACGACCTTATCACACAGTTGACCAATGCATACGCCGAGTACAACACAGCCTATCAGACTTATGTTTCTTACAAGGCTACACAGGATTCCATGAAGGCGACCAAGTCTTTGGAAAGCGGCGAGGTTCATGAGCAGGACAATGCGGCTGAACTTATTGCCGGTTTTGAAATGCAGGCAAAGCAGTGCACTGAGGCAAGCGAACAGTTCCAGGCGTATATGGAAAGGCTTCAGGATGACATCAACGCCAAGGAGGAGAGGTTCGGGCATATTGAATACTATGAGGCGTCTCTCAGGGATTCTGAAAGCAGGGACATCGCAAGGTCGCAGAGTCTGGAGAACTTACAGTCGCTTGACTTGAGGCGCAGAAGAATTGTTCCTGTGAGCACTTATACGGCAACCTATGCAGAGATTCCGCCGGAGCCTAGGACTGAACCAGGTCTGATGGAAGACTTTACGATGAATGTTCAGCAGATTGCTGAGGAAAAACTTGCGCTTATCCGTGATTTTGAAGCGGAGACGCGTGCGGCAACTGCCAGGGAGACTGATTCCGCTCAGCAGAGCGCGGACGGTTTGCAGAAAGACACAGGTTCGCAAAGCGCCACCACTCCGGAAAACCACACCGCTCCGCAGAGTGACACCGCACCCCAAACACCCCCATCATCCCAGGAGGACTAAGCCATGGCAGACTTCAGCATAAGCGTAGACACATATCCCAT
>CAMNHD010000114.1 GCA_946538875.1 uncultured Treponema sp. | reverse complement strand
CGTATACTATCTGCATCTCCTTATGAACCAGAAGCGCATTCCACACATTCCAATCTACGTGGACAGTCCGATGGCTGTGAACGCAACCGGCATCTTCCAGCTTCATCCTGAATGCTATGACGAGGAGACCACCGAGGAATTCCTTCAGCACCACAAGAACCCATTCGGTTTCAATGACCTTACCTTTGTGAGCAGTGTCGACGAATCCAAGGCCCTGAACAAAAAGGACGGCCCTATGATTATTCTCAGTGCCGACGGAATGTGTGAAGCGGGACGTGTCCTGTACCACCTTGCAAACTCCATCTCAGACCCACAGAACATCGTACTGATTGTCGGATACATGTCTGAAAATACTTTGGGACGCAAGATTCTTGACGGAAACAAGGAAGTCCAGATTCTGGGCGACTGGTACCAGGTAAAAGCCGAGGTGGAAAAGATAAACGCCTTCTCCGCACATGCCGACTACAAGGAAAGCATCGACTGGCTGAACTCACTGGACACAAGCCGTCTCAAAAAGATTTTCCTGGTCCACGGTGAAAAAGACGCCCAGGCCTTCTTCATTGAACAACTCAAGAAAAACGGCTATACTCAGGTTGAAGCCGTTCAGTACGGCGCAACTTATACACTGGAATAAGGACTGCCATGGATTCGGAAATACAGGATCAGATTATCAGGCTGGAAACAAAGCTTGCGTATCTTGAAAACTTTGTGAATGAACTGCAGGATGTGACTGTGGAACACACCAGGACTATCGAGCTTCTGCACAAGGAGAACAAACTTCTTGCGCAGAAGGTAAAGGATATGGCCGATCAGCTGGAAGGCGACATTCCTAACAGGAAACCGCCACACTACTAGGCCTTGACGGCCATTGCGTCACCAAGTGATGCTGAACGTCCTGGCCCCGGTCATCGTAAGCAGTTCAACCAATGGGAGCGAAAATGAAACTTTGCTTCCATTAACACGGCTCTTGTCCACACCGGCAAGGGCTGTTTTTTTAATCTTCTTACCGGACGGCGACTCAAGTTCAATATCAACGCTTGCCCCGCTCATCTCGGAAGCCAAATCTTCACCGTAAATCAGGGCTATGGTGGCAAGGTAGTCTTCCTTATCCATTTCTTCCCCCGTCAAAACCGGTGCCATCAGCAGGTCAAGGTAAGACTGTTCCTCAACAGGAAGTTGTCCCGCAATCTGCTGCACCGTATCAGGCGACAGTATCACAGTCAGCGAATTAGCCGTGCATGTCAGGAAATTGGCCGCCTTAACCGCTCCGGCTGTGTACTGCTGGTTCTTAGGCGCAGCAAGTGTGCCGCTCAGTTCCACAGAACTTGCAGAAGGAGTCGCCACCTTTGTGTCATGCAGATCAGTGTTAACAAGCGCCTTTTTGATGTTCTCCGCAGAAAACAACTGTGCGGGAAGTGACGGAGTCCCGAAGGCATCAGCAGTATCGCTGATCATCATTATACCCTGAGAAGCCTTGTTCATGGTATCGATGACAGTCTTTCCAACATCCATGGAAAAAGCAATATCCGTGCTCTGGTCGGCATTTGCCTTTATGCTGAGTTTTGCACCACAACCGGTCAATGCGAACAAACAAACCAAATATGCTACTGAATAAAGATATTTTCTTCTGCTCATACTAAACAAACATTTCTCCATCAGATTCGTTACTGCTTTGAGGACGATTGTTCCCTGGTGGCAGGAAGAAATCTTGCATAGCCGTAAAAGTGATTCTTCCAGTAACGCTCGTCTATTGCACTCACGATTACGCCAGTCTGGGGACCGTCACTCGCCGCATGAAGCATGAGCCGCTTTCCGTGGAATTTTCCCGAACCATTGTAGACTCCCAGATAGATAGACACATGATTGATTCTGAGAATTCCGTCGCTGCCCTTTACTGCAAAGAACATAAGGTCTCCCGGCTCACGTTCCGACTCCTTGATGTGCGTCATATTCGCATACATCTGCGAAGTCTGCGGAGTAAGGGTTATTCCAAGCGCATTCTTTGCCACGTATGAAACAAATCCGCTGCAGTCAAAGCCGGCTTTAGTTCTTCCCGCATATTTGTACGGGGAGCCTCTAAGCTTCATTCCGTAATCTATCAGTTCCTGTCTTTGGCTGGAAACCTTGGTCTTTGCAAAAACCGGCAAGGCGCAGGCCAGCAAAGCCACCGCCAGCATTGTAAAAATCGTGTTTTTTTTCATAATTCCTCCTGAGAACCCTGACATTTATTATCGGAACAACAAACCTCTTCCATAATTACGAAATATCCTGTAATCTTTGACTGTTATGACTTGCATTCAATTCAACGACGTTACATTCGCTTATCCTGCCGATCCGGAAAATGTGGACCAGGAAGGAAAGCAGATTGCTCCTAAGAACATTTTTGAGCACTTTACCGGGGAAATTCCAGTAGAAGACGGCTCGCACCTTATCAGTCTTACCGGCCCTAACGGTTCTGGAAAAAGCACATTCATGATGCTGGCCTCAGGCCGCCTCGTTCCCCAGACCGGCAGCTGTTCTCTCTTTGGGCGCAACATCACAGCACTTGAACCTGAACTAAAGAACATGCTCGCCTCGGTAATCTATCAGAATATGGAATTTGAAACCACGGAACCTGTTTACCAGCTGCTGGACTACGTGTACAAAAACGGCAGTCTTGAAGGAAATGCAAATGCAGTCAACATTCCGGGTCAAAGTGTTCAGGACAATCTTCTTTCTCAGGTGATAGAAGTTTTTGAGCTTGATTCTGTACTGGAACGTTCCCTTACAGCACTGAGCAAGGGTGAGATTCAAAGGGTACTGCTTGCGTTCAGCCTGCTTTACGGAAGTCCCGCAGTATTCATGGACGAACCTATGTTCGCAATGGAGCAGAAGCAGAAGGAAAAATCGCTTGCCTACCTTAAGGCCTTTACCGCTCAGACCGGAACCGTGATATTCATTTCAATGCACGAACTGGACCTTACCCGCCGCTTTGCCGACAAGGTGCTGCTCTTCTACCCGAACAGGGACATGGATTACGGCACAGTCGACGAGGTGATGACCGACAGCGCCCTGGAAAAAGCCTACGGAGTGCCGGTCTCCATGCTCAAGCACAGCGAGGATATGACCAAGGAGTCACTTCAGCAGACTTCGGACGCCATACTCCAGATGCAGAAGGTCACTTCTTAGCAGAAGTCTTTTTGGGCAGGCTGCAGTCAAGTATGCGCAGAACCTTTGCATCTTCCGCATCCTGCTCAGAATCAAAACAGGCTGTGACCGTCACATTCTTGTTCTTAAGTTTGTTCACCTGGGCAGACAGAGCCTCATCGGCAAGTATAAGCGTGTAAGTCCTGTCTTTCTTGACCTTGAGCGTAATTGTACGCTTTTCGTTCTTTCCCTTAATCTTGAGTTTGCCTGTATACTGCTTGTAAAAAGCCTGCTGAGCATCATCCTGTGGAATCACAGCAGCCGTGCTGCCCATTTCTTCCGGCGCAGGAAGTGTTCCCGCATGCGGAAGGCCTGCAGCCCCGGAACCGCCGCCCTCACCATAGCCGGGCTTCTGAAGTTCAATATTCAACTTAATCTCCGGAGCCTGAGCCTCTTTGTTTCCGTCTTCGTCTGAAAACGCAAAAGCCAGGGGCAATACCGCCGCAAAAATAATCATGCCAATTTTTTTCATAAAAGCCTCCGTGTTTTGGCCCAGCCAAAAACCGTCAATTATGGTAAAATATTACCGCTGATTACTGTTCATATCCTGAAGTTCACCATTGTCAAGTACAGTGAACTCGGACCCGTCAGCATATTTGAACACAATAGTAGGATTTCTCACCACACCGTCAAAGTGTATCAGTGCCGGAGCATCCCCGTCATAATTCTGACCGATTGCAAAATGGCAGGTACGGAAAGCCTTCTCATCCTCCAGCATATTTCCCGTGACACTTGCCGCAGGGTTCAAGCCTATGCCAAGTTCTCCGATGTTACGCGCATTCCGGCAGTACACAGCACCCTGTCCCTGAGGAATTTTTCCGGAAGCTTCAAGTGCAAGCGCTTCCCGTTCGGCCGCAATTATGTCCTTAAGCAGACGCTTAGCCTCTTCGCCACCGCTCACATTCTTTACAAAGCCTTCCTCAACAGTCACCGTAATCGGAGTCTCCAAAAGAGCATCCCCGTCACTAAAAGTCATGCTGCCGTCAAACACAATGGTACCAGAGCACCCTTCTTTTTCCGGGGAAGCGGCTGCAGCCAAAGCAGCTTCTTCCTGACCGGATTGGCCTGATTGCCCAGATTGGCCGGAATTTTTTCTTCCTGCAAAGAAGTCCAGCACAGAAGAAACCTTTTTGGCACCTTCCATCACAACTCTGTTACCGCTTCCGACCACCGGACTGATAAACACTTCTCCCGCAGGAATGTTACCGCCACTACCCGGCTTTGAAAAATCACCGTTGTCAGTAAAAGGAGTTCGCCCCGCAACCGGCACCACAATGTCCGTGCCATTGGGCGAAGTCACATGCACCTGAACAACCTCCCTGTATCTGGCACACAATGCACCGCAGCGCTCAGAGAGAGCCTTGTAGTCAATGTTTACCGTCCGTTCAAACATATCCTGGGTAAGGCCGGGAGTCCAGACGGCACGCATAGTCTTTTTACCGTAAAGCAGATAGTCAAAGGTATTGTCGTATACCACACCGTCAAGCTCGTAAGGCTTTGCAATTGCCTCGGAATCTTTGCCGAACTTACCGGAAGAGACAGAAAGCAGCACATCAGGTCCCGACTTGAGCGCACCCACAACCGCTTCCTCGGCATTGTCCATGGCAGATTTGCGGCTCTGGTACACAAGCACGGGCCTGGCACCACAGTCAATAGCCGCAGTAAAAAGCTTCTGTGCAATAATATTTGTCTCCGGGTTCGCGACAATCAGAACCCTTTCGTTTTTCTTTACAGCACAGACGTTTTCTATTACAGTCTGTGCCGGAGTCTTGTCTTTTTTGTCAAACAATCCCATACCCAAGACCTACTAGTAAGTTTCCACTTTTGTGCTGTCAAGATTTGAATTGTCGTAGTTATCCTGGATATAAACCCAAGTCTTGTCGTACTCATCATGCCTGTTGGTAAAGTAGAGCGTCACAGAATCAGAACCTGAACTGACCTGTCCCACTGTATGCAGGAGGAATCCGGTCGGGCGTGTAACAGTTCCCTTGTCCTTGGCATAGGTGAGCGGTCCGTAGAACTTACCGGCAACACCATCCTGGGTCCAGCCGTATGAGTCTGAGAACAGATTGATTCCCTTGAGCGTACTGGTCAGGGTGTTGACAATGCTTGTAGAAGCATTTCCATAATAGTCCGTAGTAATCGGTGAGCCGGTAAGAACATTGAATGAAGGAAGATTGTTAGACTTTGAGAACTTAGTCCTGAAAGCACATGCCTGCACAAATTCCTGCAGAAGATTTTCGGAAGTCACCTCTTTTCCGTCAGCAAGAGAGCTATAGCCCAGAGCCTTAATAGCCTGAATCATACACTCAAGGCCGTAATACTTATTGGTGCTCATCTCCTTTATAAGCTGAGGGCCGCCGTAGTTGCGCACAGTGTAGGCACCAAATGCGTATGCAGTTGAATAGGACAGAACAGAATAGTTGGAGTCATCACGGTATTCCGCAAGCCCTGAGTAATAGTAGTATTTGTTGAAGTTCGGAAGACGTGCGGCACTTACTGCATCATCCTCGTCCTCAAGGTCAAGCTGCTGAGTCATAAGGTCTTCCGCCATCATGGAAAGCATCTCGTTGAACCAGTGGTCGTCGTTACTGACCTCCACATCCTGCATGTCTTTGGTTCCAAAGTCAATCATATGCTGGAATTCGTGGAAAAGTGTGGAAACAACAGTTTTGCTTACC
>CAMNHD010000113.1 GCA_946538875.1 uncultured Treponema sp. | reverse complement strand
GGACAAGCTTTACAAAAAAAGCAGGATTCTTACACTCAATTGGTTCACGTTTTGGCTCAAGCAGGACAGCCTGAGAGGCAACGTTGGGTTTTGGCCAGAAATTTCCAGCCGCAAGCTCTATTCCTGGCTTTACATCGTAGCGCCATTGGCACAATACAGAAAAAGCAGAGTAATTCTTGCTGCCTGGCCTGGCGCAGATCCGTTCCGTGACTTCCTTCTGCACAGTGAACACACAACGGCTGAAAGTAAAGCCGGCGGCAATTGTATCGGCAATAAATGTTGCCGCGATATTATAAGGAAGATTTCCCGTTAGTTTAACATCATTTACATTCAGCTCTTCCGCATGTTTTTTCCATGTCTTAAGGACATCGCCTTCGACAATTCTTAACTGACCGGATTTTTCTTCTTTTTCAAAGAACTGATGCAGCAGCGAAATAAAGCCTCTGTCAATCTCAAAGACACTGACATCTATTCCCTGTTCCAGATAGATTTCCGTCATGCAGCCCAGTCCAGGCCCCACTTCCCAGATTCTGTCACTTTTCTGAAGCTCCAGCAGAGAAGCAACAGAAGCTCTTGCACCTGGGTTGACCATAAAATTCTGACCGAACTTCTTCTGCATGGCCATGCCGTTCTCTTCAAGGAAGGCTTTTAGTGCTGAAGGTGAATTATAATCCGGATGTGTCATAACGACTCCTCTAAAAAGCAATAGGAGGAACCTTGGCAAAAGTCTTTACCAAAAACTCTATTACTGAATAAACTGCTCCTATTATACAACTAAACACGGGTGAAAGAAAAGGTGCGCAAAGCGATAAAATTATAAAAACAAGTGAGACTGTCAGAAAAAGACTTACCAAAGGCGAGACTACAACTGATGCAAGTATTCCTACCGGCGTTACAGTTCCGAACACAAGCGCACTGACCGGTGCAGTCGCAGTCTGAGCTGCAATGGAGGCAGAGAGCGGAGATGAAATTCCAGGCGGGACAAAGCGTACTATCATCAGATTGAGAATGTCTGCAAGCACAAGTATGCCGGCAAGGGCACCGTATGACAGAATAAACGCAAGTGACTGTGTATCTGCAGGAATCAATGCCGTATGAAGCAGAAATGAAAGCGACAGCACTTCCAAAAAACTTGTCTCTTTCAGGTAAAGTGCGGAACAAAGCAGTGAGATCAGAGAGCAAAGAAGTGCCCTGAAAAGAGATGGAGAAAGGCCTGCAAACCACACAAAAAGGCTCACTCCTATAAGTCTTGCGATTCCGACAAACTTCTTTCCAAAAACCCCACCAGTGACACTGGCACTCAAGCCGGAAAAAAACGAAAGATGCATACCGCTGAGAGCAAGGATATGAGAAAGGCCTGCAGTTCTAAAGGCATCCTTTATGTCATCACCAAGGTATTCCCTTGAGCCGGACAAAAGCGAGATTACCAGCGCACCAGCCTTGCCCCAGGAATACATCAGGCGTTTAAAGTTCAGACGCAGCAGGGCGCGGAAATGGCACAGTTTTCCATACAGGCCGGGACTTTGGCCAAGAGCTTCCGCAGAATCCACGTAAAATGCATTCATATCTGGATTCCAACGGCCACCGCAGCGCACTAGCTCCCCGGTTTCAACCAAAAGGGATTTTGTCCGGCTTTTTGAGTAAAGCCGCCCCGGATAAAGGGACTCAACCAATGAGGCACTGATTCTTAAGGGAAGTATACCCCTGGCGGAACATTCTATCATAGAATCAGAACCAGAGGAGATATGTTCAGGAAGAGAAAAATCTCCAGGGTAACCGTAAGCGCTTTTAAGCTCCAGTGTGACAGAATACCACTTTCCGGAGCTTGTCACGGCAGGTGAAGAATGAACGCAGCCTTCTACCCAGCGGATTGAGGCAGCCCTGAGAGGGACATCAGGCAGAGCGTCATATCTCAGGGGAACCTTGAACGCATAAACCATCACCGCAGTAAAAAACGCGGCCAGTACAAAAGGATTCTGTATAAGTTTAAAGACTTTGCTTACCACTTCAACTTAGCAAGGGCATCCCTTGCCGCTTTTACCACCGGCTCCGGGTAATCCAGATATGTCACGTAAAGAAGGTAGTCAAAGGCAGCCTTGTCGCCCAAGCCTCCTAATGCTTTGATAACGGAAAGCACAACGGCTTCAACAGGAGCATCCTTGGATTCCATGCTCTTGTTGAGAAAATCCAGATAAGAAGACAAGACCTGACCAGTTTCAGAAGAAGCAACCGAAGCAATATTTTCAATTATTCCGGAAAACTGCTCCGGGGTCAGCAGATTGAGTTCGTATTCCTGACGGGCAATGTCAAAATAATCCGTAGCCATAGAAGCGGCCCTTGTCCACTGCGTGTCGGAGATAGTCTGGAGAGCGGCCATCTGGACTTCAACCTGTGCCTGTGATATGTCTGTCATTTCCCCTATATTATATATAGAGGCTGAAAAGGCATTTTCGGCAACTTCCGCACAAATTTTCTGGGAAAAAGAGTCACTCTGCGAAGTTATCTCCAAAATCTCCAATTTTTTTGACATATCAACATTCGAGAGTATGCTGAGGATTTCATTCTCACAATTATTTGCAAGAGGTGTGTAGGTGGCCCGGAGGAGCTCTTTCTGTTCCTGCCAGATTCCCAGAAGATCGGCAATAAAGAGGATGCTGAATGTGGAATTGTTGCCATGCCGTCCCAGATATGTGATTGAACTCAGCAGAACATCGTCCATCTGCTCCTTCTGACCAGCCACGGTCACCAGCTGCATACGCTCCGTGACATAGGCATTGACAAGAGAAGTGTTTGCGGCAGAGGGAAAGTCATAGAACTTCCTGAGAACAGCAAGCCTCACCGGGTCGTCATTGAATTTCTTGAATGTTTCACCCAGTTTTGCGGCGATTACACTGTTTTCAGACGGATTTGTACGGCTGATTGCTCCAACCGCGGAAACCACCAGTGCATCCAGTTCCGGATCACGGGAAAGAGTGTCGCTTACGGAAAGCGCCATGTTAAGCGCCTGCATCGGCAGCTCATTATCCTGCGCAAGGCCCGCCTGCTCCACCGCCGCAGCCTTTGCCTTGATGTCGCCCTTGATATAGTCAATCTCATACTGCTTTAGTCCGGCCGCCGCCAGAGGTGAAATCGCCACGGCTAAAACTGCAAGTATCACGCAAATCTTACGACTGCTTTTTTTCATCATCACCCGCCTCCTTGTTCTGCGGATTTTCAGTAGCAGAATCGGTAGTTTTTTCCGCCTCTTTCTGCGCCTCCAGAGGAAGATTAGTGTTATCCGCTGGAACAGATTTTTCACCATCCTGCTTAGACTCTGCAGGATTGTCCATTCCAGTGGAAACAGATTCATCCGTCTCCGGTTCTGCTTCCCCCTCCACGGCATCGGCAAGACTATCACTTTCAGTCTGCATGATAGCCTCATTGATATCCTTTTGATCCTGAGGTATCACGTTATACACATACGATAGTATAGCATTCTTCATCGGCGGATCAATATGGATGCACTCAAAATGAAGCCTTGACTGATCAAGAGCCTTGTTGTACTCCACAGCCCGCACTATACCGTACATCATAACAAAAGATTCGTTGATAGTAAACTGCAGTTTTATCTGCACATTGACTTTTCCCTTGCCACCGATGCGGATCAGGGCACCGTCCTCGCTTATGTCTTCCAGAAGACAGCGGTAGCCAGGGTCCTGGTCTACGATATTATAGTCAACAACCTCGCTTTTTATCATGTACATCTGCGCATAAATCTCGCACTTGCATCTAACCGACTGACGTTTCTGTGCGCGGTCAAGCCTGTCGCTGTGCTGGATACAGAGACAGTTTCTGCCTCTGAATGTCCCTGATGTAAACACCGAAGTATCAAAAGCGTAACAGGCATCCCCGGCCCTCCAAAGGTACACGGAAATTGCCTTGCCCTCCCACTCCTCGCCTTCAAGTACGGTTGTTCCGTTATTATTCTTGTTCTTCTGATATGGCAGGGGAATTATAAGTTCGTGACTGTTGCACACCAGTGAAGAGGCAAAGACACCTTTTCCAGGAAGAATAATGCGGAGCCTCTGCCCCTCCGCAAGATAATGAGTATCGGACAACCCCTTTCCGTCAGCCTTGTCAAGCGCAATACGGGTACGGTACTTATAGAGCCTTGTCAAAAACTGCTGCACCTTGTAACTTTTTTCTGTATTGTCAGCGCGGGCCTTCATCACTATCTTTGAGATACAGTCATTCAACGCAGGCACAGAAACGTAGAGCGCAATCGGGTTATCCAGATGACACTCCTTTGCCAGCTTCCACAGGACACTGATTTCACGTATCTTGAAATTTGAATCCAAGCCGGTTGTAAAGAATTTTATCTTCTCCGCATTAGCTGAATACAGCCAGCCTGCGACTAAGAGAAGCCCTGCTAAAATTACCAGCGAAATAAATACATTCAAAATAAATTGACCTCGCGCATGTTTTTCTATAATATAATAATAGCATAGTTTATATGAAAAAAAAATATCTTTTCTTTGAATTTATCATACTTTTTCTCTTTTTAGGACTTCCACCGCTACTTGTAGGCGAATCCCAGGCCGGGTCCGATGCACTTGCAGGTGCCATGACCTTTTCCTGGCGCACAATGATGAAGCTTGCCGCCGCAGGCTGCATCGTGTTCCAGAACTGGTACCTGGGCGGTCAAAACGCTTCCGGGAACAATAAGTTTTCCCTCCTTATCAGCGGACTTAAATGGTCATCAATAACACTTGGCCTCCTTATGCTCATCTATGCAGTCATACAGGTGTTCGTCATGCTGATGGCCCAGAACGGCATAGCGCTTATCCGCTCGGCTCCAGGTTCCGTAGCCCCGGCAACCATTGCCGGATGGATATTCATCACGCTCAACATAGCCGTCTCCGCCTTTTACGAGGAGACAATGTACAGACTCTTCTTTCCGGACACACTCCTGATTTTTGCACAGGACCATCCCAAGATACACTGGATTATCGAACTCTCCGTGATGATGGTATTTGCCTTCTCCCACCGCTACATGGGCATCATGGCCGTCGTGAACGCATTTGCCTGCGGTGCGGCGCTAAGGCTCTGCAAAAGAAAGTCAGGAGGAATAGCGGCAGGTACAGCAGCCCACTTTGTATACAACCTGAGCATGGTAATTTTCTCCATTCTTGGCTGACTCCTCCACTTTTTACGGCAGAATCGGCCGCAGAAGATAAAAACTGTATCCAAAATGCAGTCAAAGATGTTAAAATATAAGTAGAGGGCTTTCTTCAGAAATAATTCTTCCAGACAAGCCCCAAGGTGGTTCCAATGGCTAGACTGAACAAAAGCACTGTGGCCCTGTTTTTTGCCGCGATACTATCACTTCCTCTCTTTGCAAACCGTGTAAGCTTCGGAAATCTGCAGGACGCCTCGATAGATTTTCCAGAAGGTTTTTCCATAGCAGAAAGTGACCAGACAGGCACCTCTTTTCTTCTCCAGAGCAGCATAGTTCCAGTACAGGCACTTCTGCGCACATGGCCTTCAACCCGTTACGAGAACGCCTCGCAGGCAATGGAAAAAAGCCTTGAATCCCTTAAGCTTGAGTACGAGACAGAAGATTTTGTATGGCGCAACCAGGACTGCGTCATGGCAATGTTCAAGGGAAAAATAAACGGCACTGACCAGAGCGGATTTGCACTGACGGCATCCCTCCCGCAGAAACAAGGAACAGTACTCCTGATGGCATGGACTTCGCCAAAAAATCAGGACTCATGCACAGCATTCATGGCAAGTCTCATAGACAGCCTCAACATTGATGCAGGCTCGTATTACGAAGCAGGACCTCTCACCACCTGGCTATACCCCGACACAGAAGCAACCACCGCTGTGGAACTGGAAATAAACGGAAAAACAATCAGCACATGGATCAGAAACTCGGATGCAGAGGCAGG
>CAMNHD010000112.1 GCA_946538875.1 uncultured Treponema sp. | reverse complement strand
GACTCCAGAGCCTTTGCGGATTTTGCGGCATCAGGGGCATCTTCTTCCCTTCCCATGCCTGAATAGACAGATTCGAATTCAATCTGTTTTGCAAGCACTTTCCGGTAGGCATCCATACCGTCACGGTATTCCTTGCATGCGGCAAGCTTCTTTTCTATAGAGGAAATCTCCTTTTCCGCCTCAATGACCTCTGATGAAATAGCATCGGAAGACTTTTCCGGCAGAGGAACTGCATAAGCCTCCGGAGGAAGACCTGCAGGGCGTTCCGTGAGTTCCGACTCGGAAATCAGCATAAAGCGGGCAATCTTACCCACAGAGTTCACCAGAATTGTGCGGCAGTTTTCACCGACCAGCGCATATTTTTCCAGCGGAATCTCGTACATATAAAGGAAAATTCCCTTTCCAGCCAGATATGCAAAATCATCGGGATTGACTGTTCCCCACTTGGTAAAGCGGTCCAGCTCCTGAACATTCTGGTTGATTGAGTCGAGAAGAGACTTCTTTCTGTCGCTGAGACTGACAATTTCATCAGCCCTGCGTTCCGCTTCCTGGTTGGACAGCTTCTTTTGAACCAAGTGCCTGGCTTCTTTTTTCGGAAGCTTAATCTCCTCAACAATAGCAATAGCCTTGTCAAGACGGGATGAAGTCTCCCTGTAGGAAGCGAGAACAGGTCCTTTGCCCTCAAGCGTCTCAAGGTGGACAAGTCCCACTTCCCTAAGTTTTTTGAGGGAAGCCTTGCGTTCGGAATTCAGCACCACAATGGAGACTTTTTTCATCTTTACTATAGACATTACTCAGCCTCCTTCTTTTTTCCGGCAGCGCTAAGCCTGCGGCCGGACTTTGCAGTCTGAACAGCAAGCTTTGCTTCCTCAGCAGCGGCATTGGCAGAATCTGTCACAGCCTGGAGCTTCTTCTTTGAAATCTTCGAGCGGACTACAGCAGCAACCTGCTCGTCACCCAGGAAGATACCTATTTTCTTGATATTGGCCTTTGTTTCAGGAATCTTGACCTTTTCAAAGAGATTAACCCTCTGGCTGGTCGTTCTAAGTTCCTGATTGAGCAGTCTTACCTGCTCGTCAAGGACTTCCGCCTGCAAATCCAACTCAAGCTCTTTTTCCATGCGGTCTGCAGCCATGTCTATCCACAAAGGCGTGGAATAAAGGTCGTAGTCTCCACGGCCAAAATCTGCGCCCTCGTAAACAGGAATCTTAACACCTGCAATGTTACCCCAGCCCTTACGGATATTCTTTACCGTCACCATACCGGGCTTAAAGGCATCTTTTTCACCAAAGACGGAAATCCACTTCTGGAAATCCTCCTCAAGAGCCTTCTTTTCAGCTCTCACGGCCTTGGCTTTTTCATCAATGGTGCGAATTTCTGACTGCAACTGCTGTTTCTTGAGCGTGAGCGTAGGAAGATAGCGCTGATACATCTTAAGCGCATCCTTCTGTGCCTTCTGCTCATTTTTTGTCAGCTTTAATTTTGCCATTCAGTAATTCTCCAATATTAGTCCTTTGGCCAGAACTGTTCGATCAGTTCAGTCTTGAGACCTGTCTCCTGCTTTTCAAAGCACTGGGAAAGAATCTTCCAACCACTGTCCAGTGCTGCTTCAAGCGGAATGTTGATGGAAAGATCCATCATCTTGGCCTCGAACAATTCACCATATTTCAAAAGCTTCTCGTCCCATGCAGACATATTGAATCCCATGGACTTCTTTTCCAGGGTATCCTTGTACTGGGCATAGAGGCGGATCATACCATCCATCAGTGCACGGTGATCCTTGCGGGTTTTTCCGTTGACCTGCTGCTTAAGACGGGAAAGAGAACCGAACGGCTCAATGTGTCCACCCTTAAGGTAGTACTGTCCCTCTGTGATGTAACCGGTGTTGTCCGGGACCGGATGCGTAACATCATCGCCGGGCATTGTGGTTACGGCAAGAATCGTGACCGAACCTGAGTCCGCAAAGTCTACGGCCTTTTCGTAACGGCTTGCCAACTGGGAATACAGGTCACCAGGGTAACCGCGGTTTGAAGGAACCTGTTCCTGAGTAATTGCGATTTCCTTCATGGAGTCCGCAAAGTTAGTCATATCGGTAAGAAGAACCAGTACGTTCTTTCCCTGGAGTGCGAACTGCTCGGCAACTGCAAGAGAAAGGTCAGGAATCTTCATACACTCAACAGTCGGGTCTGCCGCTGTGTGGACAAACATGACCGTCTTGCTGAGAGCACCACCCTCTTCCAGAGTATTCTTGAAGTACAGATAGTCATCATACTTGAGCCCCATTCCGCCAAGAACAATTACGTCGACCTCTGCCTGCATGGCGATGCGTGCAAGCAGCTGGTTGTAGGGTTCTCCGGAAATGGAGAAGATAGGCAGCTTCTGGGAGCGGACCAGGGTGTTGAAGACGTCAATCATAGGAATACCAGTGCGGATCATCTTGTCCGGCTTGATACGCTTTGACGGGTTGACAGAAGGACCTCCGATCTCAACAAGGTTGTCCACAAGGGCCGGACCATGGTCACGGGGCTCTGCGGAACCGTTGAAGATGCGGCCAAGCAGATTGTCGCTGAACGAAACCTTGAGCTCATGGCCCAGGAAGCGGATCTGGTCATTGGTTGCAACACCACGTCCACCTGCAAAGACCTGAAGCGACACCAGATCACCGTCGATCTTGTTCACCTCGGCGAGAGACTTACCGAAGCGGGTAGTTATCTCGGCAAGTTCGTTGAGCTTGACGCCCTTTGCGCGCACAGTGATGACGCTTCCGTTTATACTTTCAATTTTGCTGTAAACCTTATTCATTACTCACCGTCCTTGAGAAGTTCTGTGACTTCATCACTAACTCCGGCAGCATTTTCTGAAAGCAGGGCATCCACTTCAGTTTCGTGCTGTCTGAACTCATCACTGTTGTAGACAGAGTAGTTCATGTCCGTAAAGCTCTGGCGCAGTTTGTTGAAGAATGAACGGGCTTCGTCCTTTTCCGTGAATTTGAAACTTGAGCCAAGGATTCCGATAATCTTGCGGAACACATAGCGCTGTCTTTCCGGAGAGGTTGCGCCTTCAATCTCGTCAAAGCTGTCCTGCTGCATGTAAACAGCATCAAGGAATTCACTCTTGAGATATGTGACAAAGTCGTCCTGAGAAGTACCTTCCTCACCGACGACCTTCATCATCTGGTTGACCTCGGAGCCAAGGCGGTAAATATTACGCGCATATGCCACAAGCTTGGGGTTGATGACAGGCTGATACTTTGACCATGAGTCCAGCGGGTCGATTGCAGGGTAACGGCGTGCATCAGAACGTTCACGGCTCAGACCGTGGAATGCACCGACAACCTTAAGTGTTGCCTGGGTGACAGGTTCCTCAAAGTTACCGCCTGCCGGAGAAACTGTACCGCCGATTGTAACCGAACCGGTTGAACCGTCGCGGAGCTTTACGATACCAGCACGCTCGTAGAACGAAGCGATGGTACTTTCAAGGTAGGCAGGGAATGCTTCCTCGCCAGGAATCTCTTCCAGGCGGCCAGACATTTCGCGCATAGCCTGTGCCCAACGGGATGTAGAGTCAGCAAGCAGCAGGACATGAAGTCCCATCTGGCGGTAGTACTCCGCAAGCGTCACACCGGTGTAGACGGAAGCTTCACGCGAAGCAACCGGCATGGAAGATGTATTGCAGATGATTATTGTGCGCTCCATAAGAGTGCGGCCGGTACGAGGGTCCTTAAGTTCCGGGAATTCGGTAAGGGTTTCGACAACTTCACCCGCACGCTCTCCACATGCCGCGACGATTACAATGTCCACATCGGCATTACGGCTTGTGGTGTGCTGCAGAACAGTCTTTCCTGCGCCGAAAGGTCCAGGTATACAATATGTACCTCCACGGGCAACAGGGAAGAATGTGTCGATAAGACGCACTTTTGTCACCATAGGCTCCACCGGACGCAGACGCTCCGCATAGCAGTTCACGGCACGCTTTACAGGCCACTTGAAGCTCATGCAGATGTTGACGCTCTTTCCCTTTTCGTCAACAAGAGTCGCGATTGTATCGTGAATCTTGTAGGAACCTGCAGGAACAATCTTCTTGACGGTATAAGTACCAAGGAATCCATAAGGCACCTGAATCTTGTGGGTGAACGCACCTTCAGGGACTGTACCGACAGAATCACCGGCCATCTCCTTGTCGCCAGGCTGGACCGTCGGAGTGAATTCCCAAAGCTTTTTGTCATCAAGAGCAGGAAGATACACACCGCGCTGCAGGAAGTAGCCGGAATGTTCAGCCAAAAGAGGCAGAGGATTCTGCAGACCATCGTAGACCTGTCCAAGCAGACCAGGTCCCACTTCCACAGAAAGCAAATCTCCGGTGAATTCTACAGAACATTCTGTGGAAACACCCTTGGTCATTTCATAAATCTGCATCTGGGCAGTGTTGCCGCGGATACGGATGACTTCACCCTTAAGTTTCTGGCCGTCTACGTTGACAAAGCCCACTTCATTCAGGGATACATGGCCGTCAAACTCTACGGAAACCATATTTCCGTTGACGGCAACTACCTTGCCTTTCGTTTCAGTCATTTATTTTCTCCAAGAATTTCTTCATATATTTTGTGATAAGATGCCAGGCCCTCGTCCCTGTTGAACTTTTTCATGCGCTCAACAAGCATAAGCCTGAGACCGTAATTGTAAACCGCATCAACGGAAAACTGGTCAAGCGGGGCAATCTTATCCAACACAGTCATGCGGTAAGAATTCAAGAACTGTTCGGCACTCAGAGGACTGTCCATGCCAGTTGCCGTCCTTGCAGCCTGAATCACCTCACCGTCGGTAGTAATCGGCACATCTTTCACTTCCTTCTTCATCTTAAGGGCACGGACCTGGGCCAGTGCAAAGCGTAGGTTGCGCTCCTTGGTGTACCATTCGTCAAGGAAGGCGGAACCTGTGCAGCAGACTTCCCTTGGCGGCTCAAGTGAAAGGTTCTGTGCAATCCGGTTGTCCTTTTCGGACATAAAGCGGGAGCACAAATCCTTAAAATAAGCCGTGGTGATTGGAAGTTTGGCATTGCTTTCACCATCGCTTGAGAATGCAGGAAGCTGTGACACTAAATAATACAGGTGTTCCACTTATACTGATTCCTTATTACTCTGAATCCTTGGCTGCGGTGGCTTTTCTTCCGCGGCGTACAGCAGGCTTTTCCTGAACATCTCCGGCGTCACCGGTCTTTTCCTCTGCAGGAAGTCCCTCTGCGGCCCTGCGCATGATTTCAGTTGTCTTAGGATTAAGATAGGCACTGAACAGGGAGGCAAGTTCTTCCGCGCTGAAGTCGTAGAAGGCGGCTCCGTCCTTGGAACCGATTCTAAAGCCAGTAGCCAGGGAATCATCGCTCTTAAGCTCAAGTCCCTTGGAAATCTGAGTCTTGAGGGCAGTCATGAGAGATGACTCAAGTTCCTTAAGACTCTTTGGCGGAAGCAGAACGGCAAGGTCGGATGCATCCGGCGAAGCGGCCCATGCCTTTACGGTTTCTGGAACCAGCTTCTTGAGCACGTCCTTGTCAAAGGCCTTCTCAGTCTCTGCACTTACAATTGCAGACAACTGGCGGTTTATGCCTTCCCTGAACGAAAGCAGGAGATTGCGTCCCGCCTGCTCGATAGCATCATTGCTGGCCTTCTCCAGGCGAGCTGTTTCTGCCTTGGCATTTTCTATTATAGCCTCAGCCTTTTCATTAGCTTCCTTTATTATGGAAGCAGCCTTTTTTTCGGCTGTGGAAATGATGTCCTGGGCAGCAGACTCTGCACTAGCCACACCATCTTTTTTGATCTTGTCGATCAACTCCTGCACTTGGACGTCCATCGCGACCTCCCTAAATAAATATTATATTCATCTTAAAATAACTAATTTAGCAATAAAAATCAATAGTCAAGTGGCTGATTCAGCTAAATCTAATCTTAAAC
>CAMNHD010000111.1 GCA_946538875.1 uncultured Treponema sp. | reverse complement strand
TAAAAACATAAACAAGACTTTTGGAAACTTTAAGGCATCTGATGAGGTCAGTTTTGGTGTGGAAAAGGGAAAACTTGTGGCGCTTCTTGGACCCAGCGGTTCCGGTAAAACTACCATTCTGCGTATGATTGCAGGTCTTGAGACTCCTGATTCAGGGGATGTGATAATTGACGGAAAGATTGTGAACGGTATTCCTGCCAGCAAGAGAGGCATTGGTTTTGTGTTCCAGAACTATGCTTTGTTCCGTTACATGACTGTTGAGGAGAATATTGCCTTTGGGCTTAAGGTGCAGAAACTAGGACGGGAATACATAAAGAGCCGTGTTGCCGAGATGATAGAACTGGTTGGGCTTTCCGGTATGGAAAGGCGTTACCCTTCTCAGCTCAGCGGCGGTCAGCGTCAGCGTATTGCCTTTGCGCGTGCCATTGCGCCTAACCCGCATCTGTTGCTTTTGGATGAACCCTTTGCAGCTATTGATGCCAAGGTAAGACAGGAGCTCAGGTCGTGGCTTAAGGACATGATTTCGGCACTTGGGATTACAAGTATTTTTGTGACTCATGACCAGGACGAGGCTGTTGAAGTGAGTGACGAAATAATCGTTACGAATCACGGAAGAGTTGAGCAGGTTGGAACTCCTATAGATATTTATCAAAATCCTAAAACTGCTTTTACGGCGGCCTTTTTTGGTCAGGCGGCTTATCTTACGGATTACAAGCTGTTCAAGGATTTTATCACTGACGAAGTGGATTCGGAGGTGACTTCTGCATTTGTCCGTCCGGAATTTGTAAAGCTGTCAAAAAAGGATGAGGATGAAAAATTCCGCAGTTCTGTTTCCGAAGGTATTGTGCGTGCGGTTAAATTCCGTGGTACACATCTTGAAGTGAAGGTCAGGGTTAATGATTCTGATCTTTTTGCAACACGCCGTCTTGATGAAAAGCCTATTGACGTTGGAGAAAAAGTGAATGTTTTTTTGAGCCAAATTTTTGTTACAAGCGGAAACTCTGTAAAGCTTCTGCGTAACAAGTCGCTCAGAGAAAATTATGTCGTAATCTAGGAGGCAGACTATGGGTTTGGGAATTTCGGAAACATTTGCGGATTTGGTTGGGCACACTCCTTTGTTCAGGCTTACTTCCTATCTGCGCGCTGCTGGTGTGCCGGAAGGTGCCCAGGTTCTGGCTAAGCTTGAATACTTTAATCCGGCCGGTTCGGTCAAAGACAGAATTGCCCTGGAAATGATTCTTGATGCAGAGAAAAAAGGTGTCCTCAAGAAAGGCGGCACGATTATCGAACCTACTTCGGGAAACACAGGTATTGGTCTTGCGGCTGTGGCAGCGTCGCGCGGGTATAAAGTGATTCTCACTCTGCCTGAAAGTATGAGTATTGAAAGACAGAAACTGCTCAGGGCTTATGGCGCTGAACTGGAACTTACTTCAGCACAGAAGGGCATGAAGGGCTCTATTGAACGCGCCGAAGAGTTGCGCCGGAGTCTTCCTGGTTCTGTGATTTTGGGACAGTTTGAAAACGAAGCAAATCCTGAAGCCCATAAAAAAACAACTGGACCTGAACTGTGGGAGCAGAGCGGCGGCAGAATTGACGTTTTGGTCGCGGGTGTGGGAACTGGAGGAACTCTTACCGGCACAGGTGAATTCCTTAAGAGCAAAAATCCTGAGTTGACTGTTGTGGCTGTGGAGCCGGCTGGTAGTCCGGTGCTCTCGGAAGGAAGGGCTGGTGCTCACAGAATACAGGGAATCGGTGCAGGTTTTGTGCCTTCTGTTCTTGATACTGAGCTTTATGATGAAGTGATAAAAGTCTCTGATGAGGATGCGTTTCTGCAGGCAAGACGCTTGGCCCGCACGGAAGGCATTCTTGTGGGAATTTCCAGCGGGGCGGCTTTGCATGCGGCACAGCTTATTGCAAGAAGGCCTCAAAATAAAAACAAAGTGATTGCGGTTGTTCTGCCTGACGGCGGTGACCGTTATCTTTCCACCACGCTTTTTACAGATTAGGAGAATAAGAACTATGGAGGCCCGAGCGTACTTTTACACCACATTCAGATTTTTTACTGACCAGCAGGCAGAAGCGGTTTTGCATGGTTCAAAGGTGTCTGAATTATTGCAGGATTTGGTAAGCAAGTATCCCGAAACTCAAAAGGGCCTGTTTGATGAAAACGGCAACCTGCGGAATTATCTTAACATTTATCTGAATGATACTGATATCAGTGAACTTGATGGTCTTGAGACTGCTGTTTCTCAGGACGATGAGCTTGTGATTCTGCCGGTTATTGCTGGTGGTTCGGACACAGGTCTGATTCCTTCGGAACGTGTAAAAGAAGCAAAGCTTGATGACAAGGATATTACCCGCTATGGTAAGCATCTTCTTCTGCGTCAGGTTGGGGTAAAGGGGCAAAAGAGGATAAGGGCTGCAAAGGTTCTTGTTGTAGGAGCCGGTGCCCTTGGTTCTCCGGTAGTTCTGTATCTGGCTGCGGCCGGAGTGGGAACTCTTGCGGTTGCCGACAGTTCGTCTGTCAGTTTTGAAAATCTTCAGAGCCAGATTCTGTTTGGTTCCAGGGACATTGATCGTCCAAAGACTGCCAGTGCAAGGGATGTTGTAAAGAAGCTGAATCCTGGTGTAGTGTTTGTTCCGCTTGCGGAAAAACTTAGTGCCGAAAATATTGCTGAACTTGTTGCCGATTACGATTTGGTCATAGATGCAAGTGATTCTTATCCAATCCGTTACATGCTGAACGATGCTTGTGTTCTTGCAAAAAAGCCGTGCGTCTTTGGTGCTGTTTACCAGACTGAAGGGTATGTTGCTTTGTACGGCGGAGAGGGTGCCTGCTTCCGCTGCCAGTTCCCGTCTCCTCCTCCTGCGGGGCTTACTCCAACCTGTTCTGAAAACGGAATTTTTTCTCCATTGCCCGGAGTGGTCGGTTCACTTATGACGAGTGAAGCGCTTAAGCTGATTATCGGCGGTGGAGTCCATCTGGAAAACAAAATGCTTTTGGTGGACATTTGGAATACTGCGTTCAGGACCATCAAAATCAAGAAAAACAATTCATGCCCGGTTTGCGGTGAGCATCCGTCCATCTTTAAAGTTGAACAGTTTGATTATGAAGATTTCTGTGGACTTAAGCAGCCTGACCACGAAGATGAGGTTACTGGTATTGAGGCCAAGGATTTGGCAAACCGCATTGCTTCCGGAGAAAAACTTACGCTCATTGATGTCAGGGAACCACATGAACGGACTATAATAAAATTCCCGAATGCTGTTGCAATTCCGATTGGACAGCTTGCGCGCAGACAAAAGGAGCTTGACCCCACTGTGGACACGATTTTTATCTGCCGTGAAGGAAAGCGAAGCATTCTTGCAATAAACACACTTAAGGAGGCCGGATACACGGGCCCTATGTTCAACCTTAAGGGTGGAATTGAAGCTGCCCGCGATGTTATTTTTGCTCAAGATGGCGCCTGGTTGTAAGTGTTGAATTCATCCTGTCAAAGCAGGGTGTAAATATATTTATAGGAGTAAAAAATGGCAAACGAATCTAACGACACTATCAAGGCTCTTGGTGCAAAGGCGGCCTACAATCTGGCGAATGTTACCAAGACACGTCCCCAGTTTCAGTCTGTGACACCTAAGTGGATCACAAAACTTCTGGAGTTCAAGGGATTGGAAACAGGAATCTACCGTGTTAACCGCGTTGTGGAAGGTGAAACTCCGCTGGATGTTCTTTGCAGCCAGACAAAAAAGTCAGACATCATCCCTGACGGATATGTTGAGTATCAGACTGAGCCACGCGAGTACCGCCTGAATTCTATTTCCACAATCATAAATGTCAACACAGCAATCGAAGACGTTTACAGTTCTCCGTATGACCAGGTGAATGAACAGTTGTCTCTTGCTATTGAAAGTCTGCGCGAGCGCCAGGAGAGTCAGCTTATCAACAATGATGATTACGGTCTTTTGAAGAATGTTCCTGATTCACAGAGAATACAGACCCGCAACGGTGCACCGACGCCTGACGATCTTGACGAGCTGATTACAAAAGTATGGAAAGAACCGAGCTTCTTCCTTGCTCATCCTCGTGCAATTGCTGCATTTGAGAGAGAATGCACAAAGCGAGGTGTTCCTCCTGTAACTGCAAACATTGCCGGAGGTACCTTTATACTGTGGCGCGGCATTCCGATTATTCCGACAAACAAACTGCTTGTTGACGGTCTTAAGGAGCCAAAAAGCCAAAGCGGTAAAACAAACATTCTTCTTGTCCGCACCGGTGAAGCAAAGCGCGGCGTAATCGGTTTGTATCAGGCCGGTCTCAAGAACGAGCAGTCAAGAGGTTTGTCTGTGCGCTTCCGCGGCATTGATGACAAGGGAGTCGCCTCTTACCTGCTTTCACTTTACTGCTCTGCCGCCATTCTTTCAGATGATGCTATTGCAGTTCTTGAAGATGTAGAGGTGGGCGAATACTATGACTACGACTAATTTCTTTGCAAGTCCAGAAAGTCTGGGTCTGCCTTCTGAAAGTGAAATAGCCTCTCTTGCCGGAAGTTTTTTCCCTGAACCAAAGGACTGTCCTTCTGTTCAGGCTGGATTGATTTCCGAAGCAGATGCGGCTTCTTTTCTTGATGAGGCGCAGAAGGCTTTTGAACTTGCCAGTGGTGATTTGTATCCTGCTGATATTGTTCCTTCTTCCACAACAAATAACGGGGCTCCGGTTTCATATTCGCCAAATGTGATTTCCATGGCTCAGGTTGAACAGAACAATTCTGTTGAGTTCAGCCCGTCCAGTCCCGAAGCAAAGACTTCTCATCAGGAGAGTGTCGGCGGTCAGAAAAACAATTCTTCAATTGTAATAGGCAGCAAAACACTTGAGCAGATTAGGAATGACTTTCCGATTCTCCGCGAAAAGATTAACGGGCATCCGCTTGTGTGGCTGGACAATGGTGCAACCACTCAGCGCCCTCGTGCCGTGATTGAAAGGCTTAGTTATTACTATGAACATGAGAATTCGAATGTTCACCGTGGAGCACATACTTTGGCGGCCCGTTCAACCGATGCGTTTGAAGGCGCAAGAAAAACGGTCGCGAATTTTATTGGGGCTCCAAGTGAAAAGAATATCGTGTTCGTCAGGGGAACAACAGAAGGAATAAATCTGGTTGCACAGTCGTATGTAAAACCGACGCTTCAGCCGGGTGATGAAATCATTGTATCTCTTTTGGAACACCACGCGAATATTGTTCCGTGGCAGCTGATTGCTGAGGAAACCGGTGCGGTCATAAAGGTTATTCCGGTGGACAAGGACGGTCAGCTGATTCTAAGCGAATATGAGAAACTCTTTACAAAGCGGACAAAGTTTGTTTCTGTGACACATGTTTCAAATGTGTTGGGAACAATTACTCCGGTTGCAGAGCTTGTTGCAATTGCCCACAGTCACGGTGTGAGAATCCTGATTGACGGTGCGCAGTCTGTGGCTCATATTCCGGTGAATGTTTCTGCGCTGGATACAGATTTCTTTGTGTTCTCCGGCCATAAGATTTATGCTCCAACCGGAATCGGTGCGGTTTACGGGAAGTCAGATGTTCTTGAACAGGCTAAGCCATATCATGGCGGCGGCAACATGATCAGGGATGTCACTTTTGAAAGGACCATTTACAATCCTGCTCCGAATAAATTCGAAGCGGGAACCGGAAGCATTGCTGATGCTGTAGGACTGGGAGCTGCATTGGATTATCTTTCTTCAATCGGAATGCCTGAAGTGGCACGCTATGAACATGAGATTGTCCAGTACGGCATGAAGGAACTTGCAAAGATAAAGGGACTTCATCTGATTGGAACTGCCAGGGAAAAGTCCAGTGCTTTGTCTTTTGTGATTGACGGTCACGGAATTGATGAAGTGGGACAGTATCTGGATTCATTGGGAATTGCGGTGAGAACCGGTCACCACTGTG
>CAMNHD010000110.1 GCA_946538875.1 uncultured Treponema sp. | reverse complement strand
GATCTATTTTTCTTATCAAAATATTTGACAAATTATGCTTTTGTTAGTATATAATATTATACTTAGAAAAGAGGTGTTAAAAAATGCCATCAAAAGCATTTAACGTAGAAAGATTCAACGAGCTTGTTGACCTCTCTGGTCTATCTTACAGGGAGATCGCCAAGGAAACAGGCCTGACTACTCAAACTGTTGCTTCTTACGGGAATGGGAAGAGACGGCGCCGACGGTTGCCAGGAAATAAAGGCCAAGGGGGGACATACTGTCTGCGAGTCTGAGAGTTCATGTGTGGTCTTTGGTATGCCAAAGGCCGCGATAGAGGAAGGTGCCGCAAGTGCCGTGGTAGATCTTGAAAGCATTGCAGACTACCTTATGTCCATGATTGGACGGGGGGCTTCTTATGGAAATGCTTGATACGCCCGGACCAGTCACAGAAAGCTTTTCCCAGAGGGTCTCCGCCATAATCCAGAAGGAAAGCGGGCTTACTATCAATTCCGCACACAAGACATTCATGGATCATTACACTGCCTCAAGGATTGAGGAGCTAAAGCTTAGCCCCGGCGAATACTGTAATCTTCTTGAGCGTGACAGACAGGAACTCAACCGTCTGATAGACGAGGCTGCCATAAACGAGACTTATTTTTTCCGTGAGGAGCAGCAGTTTGCATTTCTGCAGAGTTCCTACTTCCTGAACAAAATCAACAAGGAAGTGGTTATATGGAGTGCGGCATGTGCGACCGGAGAAGAGCCTGTATCCCTTTACTCACTTGCAAAGGCTTCGGGTGCCCGCCCTGTGGTCTACGCCACTGACATTGACCAGAAGGCCATGGATGTGCTTAGGGGACGCTGCTGGACCATGCACTCATTCCGCAACGACGGCAGCAGGTTCGTGCACTGTCTTGAAGGAATTGGAGAATACTACACCAAGAACTTTATTCTCTCCCCTGAGGTACTGTCCAAGATAAGGCTCTCAAAGTTCAACCTTGTGAATGATTCAGCTTTTCCAATGGCGCCTGAGAGTGTGGACATACTTTTTATCCGGAACGTGTTCATCTATTTTGCCCCTGAAGTGAGGAAGCAGGTTCTCAGGAAGATGTCGCAGGTGCTCAAGAAGGACGGACTTCTTTTTCTGTCCATAAACGAAGTCGCCTCTGTGGACTGTGACGAGGAGACTCCTCTGGTAAAGGAACACTCCGGTAGCATCTACTATTTCCGCAAGGTCAGCCTGCAGGAAAAGAATGACAAGCTAAAGGCCAAGCTTCTTGAGTTGAGGCGGAAGAACAGGGAGATTCTCCTGAACCGTAAGAAGCAGGAAAGGCTCAGGGAATGTGTCACTGCGGCACATAGAAAGCCGGTTTTAGCGCAGCAGTCTTTGGAAAGTTCATCCACTGTGACTTCATCTTCCACGGCAGCACCGCTCAGTCTTGACGCGGCAATCAGGAAGGTTCTGTCTCTTGTGGACAATATGGACACCGACGGCGCAAGGAAAACGCTCGACTCGTTCAGATTTTCTCCAAACGCCCAGGAGATAAAGCTTTATCTTGAAGGACTGATTGAAAACAGTTCTGGAGATGAGCAGAAGGCGGCTGAATGCTATAGCAGGGCTTCTCTTCTGAACCCGGACTTCTGGCCTGCAAGTTTCCAGCTTGCACTTATTTACAGGAGCAGGGGAAATGCACGTGGTGCCTTGAACGCATTCGGCTCATGCCACAAGGCTTTGGAAGACTATATCAAAAGTCAAAAAACATGCTATAATAATCTGGTGGAGTCATTCAGCCCCTCGTACTTTCTTGAGCTGTGTGAGCACTATCTGAAAAAGTAAGGATTTTAATATGTCATTTTCTAAGGACAAATTTATAGAAGGATTCATTGCCGAGACAGGGGAGCATCTTGACCTTATTGCCAACAGTGTCATTGAACTCAAGGCTTCTTCACAGAACAAGGAGATGATTTCCCTGATTCTGCGGGAGCTTCACACTGTAAAGGGTACTGCCCGGATGATGGGCTATACTACCATAGAAAAATTATCCCACGGCCTTGAGGATGTCTTCAAGGGACTGCGCGAAGAAAAGTACGGCCTCAACGATAATATTGCCCAGCTTTCATTCATCACATGCGACTGCATACGTTCTGTTCTGGACAAAATCCGCAGGGAAGGCAGTGACGCCATGCCTATCTCAAAGTATCTTGACGCTTTTGAAAAGGCTTCGTCAGGGCTCTTCTTCAGTACCGATGTCTTTGAAAACGACTTTAAGAAAGACATTGACACTGACCTGCAGGAAGGCGGTTCAGAAACCGAGTCATTGGAAAACATCACTTCCATCCGCATTGACCTGAGCCGCATCAACGAGATAGTACGCTCCTTTGACAACCTGATTATCCGCCAGTTCAGGTTCAAGCACCAGCTGGAAGAATTTGAGTCCAGGCTCCTTTCCAAGGAAGACGCATGTGTGCACGAGCTTCCCAAGCAGCTCAAGGAGGAACTGCTTCTTACAGAGACTGCAATCTTTGACACACAGCACCTTCTGCTTAACCTCAGGATGCTTCCGCTGGACATGGTGCTCACTCCGCTCAAGAGGGAAATCACTTCCGACACTATCAAACTAAAGAAGCAGATTGATTTCGATGTTCCGTCCACAGACTTCATGCTCGACAAGATTATTCTTGAAAAACTGCGCAACATTCTGATGCATCTTGTCCGCAATTCCATAGACCATGGAATAGAAAGCCCTGCTGAACGCAAGAAGAAGAACAAGAGCGAAAAAGGTCATATCTCAATCTCCGCACAGCAGCTCAACAACCACATTGTAATCTGCGTAAAGGATGACGGCCGTGGTATCCAATACGACAAGGTAAGGGCAAAGGCCCAGGAATTTCATCCCAAGATGGCCAAGAAAATCCAGGAGATGGAGGAGTCTGAGCTGCAGCAGTTTCTCTTTGAGCCAGGCTTTTCCACCGCAAAGAAAACCTCGGAGCTTTCAGGCCGCGGTGTCGGGCTTGATGCGGTGCGTACAGACATGGAAAAAATCAAGGGACGGATCAAGCTTGTCACTAAGAAAAACGAGGGGACCAGCTTTGAGTTGACAATTCCCCTGACACTTGCCACACAGCAGGGACTTTTTGTCCACTCAGGCGGAATGAAGTTTATGATTCCTTCACACTACATTCAGGAAATTGTTGACGTGAACCCCGAGACATTCACTGTGATGCAGAGCCAGACCTTTGTAAGCCTGCACAGGAACCTTATTCCTGTCTACTACCTTTCTTCGATAATAGGTACAGGTCATCAGGAAAAATCCACTTCGCTCATAGTTGTGGAATACCTTGACACAAGAATTGCCATTGTAGTTGACTCCATTGATCAATATGAAAATGTGGTTGTGAACCCGCTTCCTCCGGTGATGCAGAAGATGGAGGGACTGCAGGGTGTTGTCTATGACGAGAACTATGCAATCATTCCGATTCTGAACATTCCTGACATTATGCGCCGCATGAAGGCTCTTCTTTCCTACGACATCAAGAAGTACCAGAGCAAGAACCGCAAGCACATACGCACAGTCCTGATTGTGGACGACTCTGTCACCACACGGCAGATTGAGCAGACTATCTTTGAGACCGACGGTTACAAGGTCGAGACTGCTGTGGACGGTATTGAAGCCCTTGATATACTGCGTGCAAAAAAAATAGATGCAATAATAACTGACATAAAGATGCCGCGTATGGACGGTATGGTGTTCCTGAGCAACATCCGCCGCCTTGAAGATTACGGTCAGACTCCTGTCATTGTTGTCTCAGGAGTTTATGATCCTGAAGCAAGATCAAAGTTCCTGGATGCAGGAGCACAGGCATTCATTGTCAAGTCAGAATTCCAGCGTGGCAACCTGCTGCAGGCTGTAAAGGAGTTGTTAGGTGAGTACTAAGAAAGTTTTGGTGGCGTTCGACTCTCCCACCATGCGCCACCTCATGGCGAAGGAACTTGAAGAACACGGATATGCAACCGTGCAGGCCGAGGACGGTGTCGAAGCTCTGCGTGCCATCTACACAGACCATCCCGACTGCATACTTGTCTATATAGACCTGCCAGTGGTCAACGGCTACAACATCTCCCGCATTGTAAAGAATTCCCGCAGCTTCAAGGACATTGCTGTCCTTATCTGCACAACTGAAGAAACCTCCGTGCACCACTTCTGGGTGGAGAACTCACACAGCAACGGCATGTTCATTCCCGACGAGGAAAGCGTCGAGCATCTCCATGAACTTGTGGAAAAAACTCTTGTAATCAACGATGTACTGAATTCCGCTGATTCCGCAAGAAAGACTCTTCCAAATCCGGAAGCGGGTGACCTGCTCAAGCTTTCTGTCGAGGCCTTCGACCGGGAACTTTTTGACCTTTACATAATCCAGTCGGCTTACAACGGCGGCATTTCAGAATTCAACATGAAGAAACTCATGTCGCTGATGACCAAGACACTTTCGGGTGTCTACAGCTATGACGCCATGAATGTAATCGTCTACGGTGATTCCATGAGCGAATACCGCAGCATGAACCCAAGTCTTTCCGCCGCTGACGTGGAGGACTTTATCCGTGTGAGCCGCAATGATTCCGTGAACAAACAGAATATCCACGAAGAAATCAACTGGCAGAAGTGCCAGTCTGTTGAACTTGAGCAGGCTCCTGGAACCAGAAGCGGTAAGATTCAGAGCTACGAGACTTTTCCCTCCCTGCCTAATCCCGACATTCCGCTTACCCTGCATCTTGGAAGCTGCCTGCCGGACTCGTTCAACAACCGCACACGCGAACGCCTGGACTATCTTGTGACTGTCTACGCAAAGCTTATCCGCCGTACCCTGATGTACAACTCTTCCCGTGACGCAGAATCCAAAATGCGGCAGGCTTTCAGTCATTTTCTCCCGCCAAAGATTATCTCCGACATCATACGCGGAAACTCTTCTGTGACCGCCACCGTGGGTGAAAAAAGACGTGTGGCTATCCTTATCGCAGACATCCGAAGCTTTACCGCAATATCGGAACGCAACGAGCCTGAGCGCGTCGTTGAATTCCTTAACGAATACTTTGCCATCATGGGACGCATCATAAAGAAGCACGGCGGCACCATAGACAAATTCATCGGAGACGCAATCATGGCTCTTTTTGGCGCACCGGAAAGTTATCCAGACAACGCCAACCGTGCCGCAAACGCCGCTCTGGAAATGCGCAGAGCACTAAGGAATATACAGGCCACGCTGAACCTTCCGGAAGGCTATACCTTTGACATAGGAACAGGCATTCATTACGGAGAGACAATTGTGGGTTCAATTGGCAGCGAGGAGAAAAAAGACTACACTGTCATCGGGGACAACGTAAACATAGCCTCAAGGACGGAAGGCCTTACAAAAGTCTACGGCACACCGATTATCATCACCGAGGATGTAAAGCAGGATCTCCAGGACGGACAGTACACCAGGCACCTGGACAATGTCAAGGTAAAGGGAAAGTCTGTGTCCATTGCGATCTACGAACTCTGCGACAAGGGTACCACTACCCCTCCTGAATTCGAATCGGCATGGAGCAAGGCTATGAACCAGTACCTTTTGGGAAACTTTGACCGTGCAAGCATGTACTTTGCCAGATGTGCCGAAATGAAGCCGGGAGACAAAGCCACGGAAGTGCTTCTTGACCGCTGCACGCTTTACGCAAAGGAAAGGCCGCTCAACTGGGACGGTTCATATACGCTGACTACCAAGTAAGGAATAGATATGGGACAATATTCAGAAAGTTTACAGAACAAGGACTTTGAACACCAGATGATGGACGCCGGCCGTCTTCCAAACATTGGTACGGGAATCATAATAGCGGTGTACCTTTTTTACTTCATGGATTTTCCGTACAGGGAGCTGGGGCTTGCCAAGTCTCTGGCTATGGGCGGTCTTGCGGTTATAATCATGGCGGTGCTCCAGTTTCTTGTGGCACCCAACACAAACCACCTGATTACAAAGGAGATTTCAGAAAGTCTTGAGCGCATAA
>CAMNHD010000109.1 GCA_946538875.1 uncultured Treponema sp. | reverse complement strand
GCCATCCTGGAAAACGCAGGTCTCATCGCAACAGAATCAATAAAGGCCAAAAAGGGAAACCAGAAACTCTGTCACCCCGCATTCCGCGAACTCCTGATTCAGTTCCCTGAAAAGCAGAACGCAGAAAAGAATTTTGTGGAAGTGGAAATGCCAATCGGAATCTTCACCGACTGCCGCGTCACGACCCCCTGCGGACTCTGCTCAAGCGAAAAAATCATCGGTCTCCTGGATGTGCCGGACTCATTCCTGGACCCGGACCGCATGAAGGCCGGACTCCTGTGGTGTGGTTCAGGCTCCTTTGAGTACAAGTTCCCCAACAACACAATGTATGAGTCAAAGACCCTTACCAAACTTGAAATCAGCATGGAACTTTCCTCCGAGACACCAGGCACCAATTCCAACTGGCCGTCCGACATAACCATGTGGATCAACCGCAAGGAAATCGGTACATGGACAAGCCCAGGCGACTACGGAGACAAACGCGGCAAGTACACACCGGACTGGTGGAAACTGGAAGGCAGTCAGTACGGACTCTTAAAGCACTTTTCCGTCACCAACGAAGGAAGCTTTGTTGACGGCGTGAAAATCTCGGATGTAAAACTTCAGGACCTTGAAATCTCAGAGCATCATTCAATCCGTGTCCGCATCGGCGTAAAAGAAGACGCTGAGCACATGGGCGGAATGAACATCTTTGGAAAGGGATTCGGCAACTACGACCAGGGCATAGTCCTGCGCTCTTATTTTTAACAGCCGCTTCATGAGTTAAAAAAGTCAGTATACCATCAAGGGCTGCACGTGGTGGGCGTGTGGTCCTTTTTTTTATCCTCTTGGAACGGCACCCATCTTGACTGCTTCTTTCATCTTGCGGTAACAGGGGCAATGGAGCTCCCCACGCAGAAGAAATCCTTTGGAAAAAACAGAAAGCATGTTATAATAGGTCATTGCTTGTATGCTCAAGGAACAAGGAGTTATTTATGGATTCAAAGGCATTGTATAATTTATCCTACGGAGTATTTATTTTGGGGTCGCATGACGGAGACAAACTCAACGCCTGCGTCACCAACACATGTATGCAGGTGGCTTCAAATCCAGTGCGGATTGCCATTTCATCGCTGAATCAGAACAAGACCTGCGATATGATAAAACAGAGCATGAGTTTTGCACTGTCCATTCTTGACAAGGACTGCGTGTTTCCCACAATCCAGCATTTCGGTTTTCAAAGCGGCCACAAGGTCGACAAGTTCGCGGACTTTCCCTATGGACTGGATAAAAACGGAAATCCCTATCTCAAGGAACAGGTTTGCTCTGTCATAAGCGCAAAAGTTCTGTCCTTCCAGGATTTGGGGACACACACGCTTTTCATTGCAGAAGTGGAGGATGCCTTTGTCACCAGCGGCAGGACGCCCATCACTTACGCAGATTATCAGAAAGATATCAAGCAGAAACCTCAGACCCAGGAAAACAAAAAGATAATCGGTTGGCGGTGCAAAATCTGCGGTTACGAATATATGCAGCCGGAACTGCCGGAAGATTACACCTGTCCACTGTGCGGCCACCCAGCATCCGATTTCGAGCCCATATACGGCTGAGCATGTAAAGGATATAATGCGCTTTCTGTTGTCAGTGTGTGGGCAGCTTATCTGAAATCAGTCCGCAGTATAGCGCCACGGATGGCAAAAATAATGGTTGTAGCCCCGATTGGAGGGGCCGCCGGAGGCGGTTGCGGAGGGAGCGCAGCGAGTGGAGCAATGGAGGCTTTGGCCGGAACCCCGGAAAGCGGGGAATGCGGTGCGGTGGACGGCCGTTTTTAGGGTTTAGTGCACGGGGGACTGTGACGGCGGCTCCATGGTGATTGATGTTTTTAGATATCCCACTTTTATTGATAAATATCGAAAAAAATAGTTGCAAATCCTTTTCTTAAGTGCTAAAATAGGGGTGTAAGTAGACGGAACCTTGTTCCGGGGCTTTTTGTAGGGGTTTGTATGAAGCATTCTGTTATTGTTGATGTTGCGGACAAGAGGTCTGTAATCAGCCGTGATATTTACGGTCATTTTTCTGAGCATCTGGGGCACTGTATTTACGGTGGCTTTTGGACTGGTAAGGATTCTCCGATTCCGAATGTGCATGGTTACAACAAGGCGGTTGTGCAGGCGTTCAAGGATATTGATATTCCGAATCTGCGCTGGCCGGGCGGATGCTTTGCGGATGAATATCACTGGAAGGACGGCATTGGTCCCAAGGAAAACCGTAAGCGGATAATCAACACTAACTGGGGCGGGGTTGTCGAGGACAATTCTTTTGGCACCCATGAATTCTTTGGTCTCTGCGATGAGCTTGGATGCAAGCCTTATGTCTGCGGCAATGTCGGCAGCGGTTCTGTGCGTGAGATGGATGAGTGGATTGAGTATATTACGTTCAGCGGTGAGTCTCCTATGGCCAATCTGCGCAAGGCTAACGGTCATCCTGATGCGTGGAAGCTTCCGTTCTTTGGTATTGGTAACGAGAACTGGGGCTGCGGCGGCAACATGCGTCCTGAATTCTATGCTGACTTATATAGAAGATTCCAGACTTTTGTGCGTCAGTACGGTGACAACAAAATCATGAAGATTGCTGGCGGTGCGAACATTGACGACTACAACTGGACTGATGTTGTCATGCGCAATGCGCACTGGCTGATGGACGGAATCAGTCTTCACTATTATACTTACGAATACCGCTGGGAGGACAAGAGACCTTCACGCGGATTCACCAAGGAGGGCTGGTACCGCATCATGAAGAACGCTTTCCGTATGGACGAACTGGTGCGCCGTCACGGTGAGGTGATGGACAGGTACGACCCTGAAAAGCGTATTGCCCTTGTCGTTGACGAGTGGGGCAACTGGTTCAAGGCGGAGGAGGGTACCAATCCGGGCTTCCTGTATCAGCAGAACTCTGTCTGCGATGCTGTTGTGGCTGGTATCCACCTGAATCTGTTCAACAATCATTCTGACCGTGTGCGGATTGCAAATCTTGCCCAGGCTGTGAATGTTCTGCAGTCTCCTGTTCTGACTGAGGGTGACAAGATCATTCTTACTCCCACATGGCATGTATTCCACATGTACAAGGGGCACCAGGGGGCCAGGCTTTTGGGTTCTACTTTTGCTTCTTCTAGTGCGGGCTTCCGTGACGAGTCTAAGGATCTTGTGGTTCCTGGTCTTTCTGTTTCTGCTTCTGAAAAGGCTGATGAAAAGGAAGGCAAGACTCGTTATCTTGTGACTATTGCAAACCCTGATGCCGATGCGGCCAAGTCTGTGATTGTTTCTTTTGCGAATCTTGCTTCTCCTATTGCCAAGGCTCAGGGCACTTTGATTGCGGGCGAGGCTATGGACTCTGTGAATACTTTTGAAAAGGGGGACACAGTGGTGGAGAAGGCTGTGCCTGTGAAAATTGAGGGTGCGGATTCTGTGTCGGTTGAACTTCCGGCTCATTCTGTGGCTTCTGTGACTGTGTGGGCTTAGAATTGTCTGGCGGTGAAAAAAGGCATCCCTGTCCTGAGTGTGAGCTGAGGCTTGAGCAGCTTGCGATGACTCCTGAACGCATACGTGCTATGGTGGCGGACATGGCTTTTGTGGAGGGGGTGAACTCTCCTCCTGATGAGTATGAGCGCCGTCTTGCGGTATGTGCGGGGTGTCCGGCCCTTGTGGCGGGGACTCAGTGCGGGTACAGCTCTTATTATGTGGCGTTCAGGGCGCGTGTGCTTTCTGCGGGCTGTCCGTTTCCGGGCGGTGACCGTTGGCGGGACTGTTAGCGGTGCGGCTGGCGGTGAGGCTGGCGGTGCGGTTGGAGTCAGCGGTGCGGCTGGCGGTTGGCGCTGAGGCTGGCGGTGACGTAATTAGGTATGGATTTGATGCTATATAAGGAATGAAAGGAGAAAACTATGAAGACTTCTGTTAACATTGTGAAAGATTTCAAGGTTGGTCAGGTTGACGACAATCTGTTCAGTTCGTTTATTGAACATCTTGGGCGTGCAGTCTACACTGGCATTTATGAGCCGGGACATCCAGCTGCCGATGCTCAGGGCTTCCGAAAGGATGTGATTGATCTTGTCAAGGACCTGAAGGTTTCTCTGGTGCGCTATCCTGGCGGAAACTTCCTTTCCGGCTACAATTGGAAGGACGGTATTGGTCCCCGTGACAAGAGGCCTGTGCGTCTTGACCGTGCGTGGCATACAATCGAGCCTAACGAGATTGGTATTGACGAATTCTATGACTGGTCGGTAAAAGCCGGCACACAGATTATGGGTGCTGTGAACATGGGCACCGGCACTCCCCAGGATGCAGGTGACCTGGTTGAATACTGCAACTTTGAGGGCGGAACTTACTGGTCTGACCTGCGCAAGGCTAACGGCCACAAGAATCCTTACGGAATCAAGACATGGTGCGTGGGCAACGAGATGGACGGTCCGTGGCAGATTGGTCATCTGAGCGCTGACGAATACGGTAAGAAAGCCCTTGAGGCGATGAAAATCATGAAGTGGACCGATGAGTCGATAAAACTGGTTGTATGCGGTTCAGCTTCCACCTCCATGCCGACCTATCCTTCCTGGGACCGCACTGTGCTTGAGCATACGTATGACTATGCTGACTATATCTCTATCCACCGCTACTTTGAGAACTTTGGAAATGACGACGACTTCCTTGCTTCTTTCCAGGACATGGACGACTTTATTAAGACTTCATGCGCTACATGCGACTATGTCAAGGCGGTTAAGCGCAGCAAGAAGACAATGTTCCTGAGCTTTGACGAATGGAATGTCTGGTACCAGCAGAAGCAGTGTCCTCATCCTTGGGAAAAGGCTCCGCGCATCCTGGAAGACCATTATTCCCTGCTTGACGCTCTTGTCGTGGGCGGTATGGCCATCACTCTGCTGAACCATGCAGACCGCGTAAGGGTTGCCTGTCTTGCCCAGCTTGTGAATGTCATTGCACCGATTTTCACTGAACCTGGAAAGGGTGCCTACAAGCAGACTATCTACTATCCGTTCCAGGATGTTTCCCTGTACGGCCGCGGAACTGTCCTGACTCCTGTGGTGCGCACTGAAAAGAAGGTGACTGAAAAGTACGGCGAAGTACCTGCCGTCATATTCAGCGCTGTGTACGATGAAGCGGCTTCCGAACTTTCTGTGTTTGCACTTAACACCAACAAGACTGATGCGAGTGTGACTGACTTTGACCTGCGTTCCTTTGAATCTGACACAAAGATGATTTACCGTACTGAGCTCTGCGGTGCGGACTTGAACCTTCAGAATTCCTTGGAAAAGCCTGAGGCTGTAAAGCCTGCCCATGTTGCTCTTGAGCAGGGTGACGGCAACAGGTACACTCTCAGCCTTAAGCCTGCCAGCTGGAATGTAATCCGCTTTAAGGTGTGATTGTAATCTGCGGAATTTCTGCTGTGTTTTGACATGGCTTTGAACGGTATGCGTGGAATCTTCTGTGCATGCCGTTTTTTTTTGTTTGCTTGAGATTTGACCAGCAGCGCCATGGACAGCGCGTCAGTTTTGCCATATTTGTCTTGTAAAAATGGTTTGAATATTTCAGAATATAGTGTATAATATTCGGCATTGCAATTCTGACACATTATTAAAGAAAAGAGAATCTGTCTTGCTTTGTCATTGTGGATTTGCTTTTTTACCAGAAGTTGATAAGTGTTTTCCTGATTGTAGCAATCGCATAATTGGAGGTTTTATGAATTACGGCTACTTTGACGATGAGCACAAGGAGTATGTAATCACTCGTCCGGACACTCCCCAGTCGTGGAGCAATTATCTGGGATCCACTGAGTACGGTGCTGTCATCACCAACAATGCCGGTGGTTACGGCTTTTACAAGTCTGGAGCAAAGGGGCGCTTTATGCGTCTTCGGTTCAATGCTGTTCCCATGGATCAGCCTGGACGCTACTTTTACATCCGCGACGACGCTGACGGGGATTACTGGTCGGCTTCATGGCAGCCTGTGGGAAAAAAGCTTGACTTGTACAGGAGCGAGTGCAGGCACGGTACTTCCTACACGAGGATTACTTCGGAATACAGCGGCATAAAGTCGGAGAGCACTTATTATGT
>CAMNHD010000108.1 GCA_946538875.1 uncultured Treponema sp. | reverse complement strand
AAGGGGTGCCTCACGCGGCCTTACGCTTACAAACCCGAACAGCAGCACAGACAGCCTGATTGTCTACGCTTGTCAGCCCGGTTCTGCCGCAGACGACGGGGATGGAACCCACAGTCCTTTTACAGAATCCCTGCTTGCCCACATCGCCGACAGTCACACAAGCCTGCTGGATATACTGACCATAGTCAGGGCTGAAGTCCAGACAAAGACAAACAAAAGGCAGATTCCGCAGTTTACAGTGAACACATCAAGTTCAATATACCTTAACGGACAAGGAAACTCAAAGGAGATTGTCAATCCAGGCTTCAGGCCTGAAAAGAGAACCAATGTGCTTCCCTTTGTCCTTGGAATGCTTTTGACCGCAGTTCTTGCCGCCGCAGTAATATTCTTCTGGTTCACACAGCAGGGAAGGAATGTTATGACCCGGACTGCAAGACTCGCCAGGGATTCAGTGCAAAAAGTAAGGACTTTTGTCCAAAGCTCAAATCACAGCGCCGAAAAGCCCGCCACAGAAGAGGCCCCGCAAGGCGCACAAAGCAGCTCAAGCTTTTTCATGACACAGGCCTACCCCAAGCTATACGTCTCCTGTTATCCCGTGACAAACCAGGAATTCAACTCCCTCATGCCCGACTCAATGCATACAGGGCCTGACTCAAACCCCGTGACCAATGTCACATGGTTCCAGGCATTGGATTTTCTGAACCGTGCAAGTGCCAGGGACGGTCTTGAACCAGTCTACGACCTTAGCGACCCTTCCTCAGTAAAAATCAACGCCTTGAAAAACGGCTGGCGTCTCCCCTACGAAAGCGAATGGAATTCTCTTGCGGGCGGTTTCACCGGATTTTCTTCACTGGACGCAAGGGCATGGACAGGGGCAAATTCCGGCCAGACAATTCACCCGGTTGGGCAAAAGGATGAATTCCCACAGGGCATACACGATCTCCTGGGGCTTGTATGGGAATGGTGCAACGACAGCCCAAGGGACTCCTACCACATTGCAAAGGGCGGTTCCTGGGATTCCAGCCCGGATTTCTGCAGCACAAAATCAAGCCAGAAACTTCCTGCATCTTTTAAGAGCGATGCCGTCGGTTTCAGAGGAGTCAGGAACAGATGAAAAAGTCAGCGTTGAAACTTTTTGCTCTAGGCAGTGCCGTTTTACTGACATTTGCCTCCTGCGGGAAAAAGCACAAGGAATATCCGACAGGACTTGTCTTTGACCAGGAAAGCTATGAAGCAGTTCCACAAAAGGCGCGCCTTGTATCAAGAGCGTACGAGAGCCTTCCGGCTGCCGTGGACCTGAGCCCATACGCACCAATAAGCGGCAACCAGGGACAATACGGCACCTGCGTGGCATGGGCAACAACTTACTGTGCAATGACAAGCTCAGCCTTTATTGCAGCCGGTTACGCAGACAAAAACAAAAGCACGGCAAGCGTTTTTTCTCCATACTACATGTTCAGAAAGTGCAACCCCTATGACATAAGCGGAAAAGATGGAATGCTGATAGAAACTGCCCTAGAATTCCTAAAGCAGACCGGCAGCCCCAAACGTCTTTCCGCAGAAGAAAACATCCCGTTTGAAAACTTTTCCCTGAATCTGTACGAGGGCAAAAGGACTTACAGAATCGGAGACTACGCCACACTATTCTCTTACGGTGCTGATTCAGAGACCAAAATCTCCAGCGTAAAAAAAAGTCTTGCTGAAAAAAAGCCTGTAGTGATAAGTTTTTTCAATTACCCCTGGTCATTCAACTTGGCTGGCTCAAGCTGGAAAGAAGGCATCTGGGACTACCACACTTCGGGCGGCCACGCTATGGTCATCCTAGCCTACGATGACAACAAAAACGGAGGCTCTTTTCTTTTCCAGAACAGCTGGGGCACTGAATGGGGTAAAAACGGAACCACCTGGGTACCTTACGAATCCTTTGCCAAGTATTGCAGAGGCGCCTACGAGTTGAGCTCAGTGCTTATCGGTTCAAGGCATGCCCCGACTCCGCCCGCTATTATTCCAGACATCAATCCTCCTGCACCTGAAAAGGAGAAGACAACTGTATACAAGGGCAGCCTTAAGCTGACAGAACGTTGGACAGATGAAACTCTTTCACTTGAATACCATGAAGGTCTTTACATGAGCGGAAAAGCCCTCCATTCCGGGGACTGCTACCAGATTGAGATGACAAACACAAAGCCCTGCTATGTCTACGTGCTTGGCACCGATGACCAGACCGGCAAGGCCACAAGACTTTTTCCGCCTGAAAAAACTTCGGCGCTCCTTGATTATTCGGAGAACACTGTTGTACTTCCTGCCGAGAACCAATGGATTAGACTTGATGACGCAACAGGCTACGACTATATGATCATGCTTTATTCCCTGGATGAACTTGACTTTGACCAGGTGCTTGAACGCTGGAACAAAAGTTCTGCCACAAGACTTTCGCAGAAAGAGAATCTCTACAGAAAGATTTCCTATGCTCTGGGTGACTCATCCCTTATTCCTGCAAAGCACTGTAATTTTGAACGGAACATGGTTTCTTTTGACGCATGGATTGAATCAGGGGATACTGCGGATGTAATGGCAATTCCGGTACTTGTTGAGCATATTGACTGAGCCTTGACATAGGACACCACAGGCATAGCCCTGATTGGAGTGGCGCGTAAGCGTTACGGCCGTAAGGCCGTAATGAAACCACGGAAAGCGGGTAAACGAAAAAAAAGAAAATCCCGGTTGCAGCTGACCAGTGTGTTTTATAAAACCGCAGTGTGCTTCAAAAAAAATAATTTGACAGAATGGGAAATCAGGTTTAATATATAACTATAGGCTCCATGTAGGCGAGCTTGCATCAAACGGTTACGGGGCACGACAGTACTGGCATGAAGGTATTTTCCACCAATATGCGCACAAGGCGCAAGACTGATGTTCAGCGAGTGTATAACTAGTTTCTTGTTTTGATGCTAAAAAAAATGCCCTTAAGCTTTAATGCTAAGGGCTTTTTTATTCCCTTTCCAAAGTTTGGGAAACAGTATATAATCATCTGCATGTACGAAGTTAGAGTAGAGGCCGATTTTGCCGCGGCCCATTTTTTGCGTGACTACAACGGCAAATGCGAAAACCTTCACGGACACAATTACAGGGTTCTCACCCATGCACGGAGTTTTCCAGGGGCTGGTCTCAACCAGGGGGGAATGCTGTTTGATTTTTCCAGGCTAAAGGCGGCGCTCAGGGCTGTCTGTAAGGAACTTGACCATACCAATCTGAACGACATGGAATATTTTGACCAGAATCCAAGCGCTGAACGGATTGCCACTTACATCTACTCGCGGATTGTCGGGATGGAGCCGTCACTTGCTGTGGATAATGCGGCAGAGTCCGGGGTGCTGCTTTTTGCGGTGGATGTCTACGAAACTCCGGGAAGCAGGGCACGCTTTATACCGGACCAGGTTGCTGCCCTCTACCGTTAAGGCTGCGGTAAAGAGCTGCCGTTCTGCTAGAGCCTTACAGGCACACCTTTTTTATCAAGGGCCTGCTTGATTCCCGCAACAGTGTAATCTCCGGAGTGGACCATGCTTGCGATAAGGGCAGCATCTGCCTTGCCGTTGGTAAGAACATCCACAAGATGCTCAGGTTTGCCGCCTCCACCGGAAGCAATCACCGGTACCGGGACAGCCTCGCTAATCATGCGGGTGAGCTTTGTCTCATAGCCGTCGCGGGTGCCGTCGGCATCTATGGAATTAAGGACTATCTCGCCTGCGCCAAGCTCAACCGCCTGCTGTGCCCACTCGCGTGCATCCAGGTCTGTTTCCACACGGCCGCCGTTGATGTAGACACGGTAACCGCTCGGCATTGACTTGTCGTAAGCGGCGTCCATTCCAAGAACAATGCACTGGTTCCCGAAGACCTTTGCGCCTTCGCTTATAAGCTGAGGATTCTTTACAGCCTGGGAATTGAGCGAAACTTTTTCCGCACCGGCCATGATTGTGGAGCGGATGTCATCAAGAGTTGCGATTCCTCCTCCCACGCAGAAAGGTATAAAGACCTGGCTTGCCACACGCGCAATAAGGTCAAGGATTGGTCCCCGTCCCCTTGCGGAAGCCATTATGTCGTAGAACACAAGTTCATCTACGCCCTGGCGGTAATATTCTGCGGCCATCTCGACCGGGTCACCTATATCCACATTATTCTGGAACTTGACTCCCTTGGTGGTTCTTCCGTCCTTAACGTCCAGGCAAACAATTATTCTTTTCTTCAGCATTTTGATTCCTCCAGGTCTGCGGCGACGTAATTCCTTAGGATTCTCAATCCTGTGTCACCGGATTTTTCCGGGTGGAACTGGAACACTGTGATATTGTCCTTCTGGACTATTGCGGGAACCATTGCTCCGTGGTTAGAGTATCCCTTGATTAGTTCCGGGTCATCAACCTGAATTACGTAAGAATGCACAAAGTAAAAATTGCTTCCGTCTGGCACACCTTCAAGCAGGGGGGTACCGCCGTTACAGAAGGTGACGTCGTTCCAGCCCATGTGCGGCACTTTAAGCCTCTGGTGAATCATTGCGCGTTCCCTGTGCTCTTCCTCATTCGGAAGACGCTCTTCCCATATCGAATTAAAATGGCGGATTGTTCCGGGAAGGAGTCCAAGGCATTTTGTCTCGCCTTCTTCGCTCCAGTCAAAGACAATCTGCGAGCCCAAGCATATACCCATCAGGGGCTTTCCAGCTTCTGCCCAGCCGGTCAAAAAGGAATCAAAGCCTGTGAGTTTCAGCTGCTCCATTGCATAGGAAGCTTCGCCTACTCCTGGAAAAATCAGTCTGTCAACTTTTTCCAGATCCTTTGGATTTTTTGAAAGCACATAGGGAGCCTTGAGCGAGTCCAATGCCCGTTCCACACTTTTTATGTTTCCTGCATTATAATCTACTATTCCAGTCATAGTGCAAATTTTACATTGCCGGGGCAATTATGTCAACCTGTAGACTCTTATGGCGTGAAAATCAATTTTGACGAGATGTTGTTATAGTAGTAACGGGAATTTTGCATCGCAAGATTCCCGGGGTCAAAATTGTCAGGAGGGCAATTTTGATGCCTTATAGCGTCCATACACAGGCTTCTTCAGGGGCAAGCGGTTTGCTGAAGAAGAATCCCTGAATCATGTCAGCTCCGAATTCCTTAAGCCGCAGATACTGCCACTCGTGCTCAACTCCTTCTATAACCATTTTTTTGCCAAGGTCATGCGTAAGATGTATTACATCGCGTATAAACGAATCCTTTCCGTCAACAAGGTAGTTTGTCACCAGCGACTTGTCCAGCTTGATTATATCTACCGGAATGTAGGTCAGGTAGCTCAGTGACGAATAGCCTGTTCCAAAGTCGTCCATCAGGATTTTTATTCCAAGCTCCTTTAACTGACGGAACAGTTTGGTGGCCTGCCAGGTGCTGTCCATAAAGAGGCCTTCGGTAATCTCCACTTCAACCAGTGATGGGGAGATATTGTACTTGTCAAGGAGACCTGTCAAAAAGGAAAGGTATCCCGCATCATTTATCTGATTGCTTGAATAATTGATTGAGACAGGTTTTAATGCTCTTCCCTCTTCGCGCCAGATTGCAAGCTGACGTATAGTCTTTTCAGTGGTAATCCGGCCTATCTGCGAGATACAGCCGCTCTGTTCCGCAACGGGTATGAACTCTGCAGGTGAGAGTTCCTCTTCCTTCATGCGGATCAACGCCTCAAAGCCTACAACCTCCAGCGTCTGGGTGTCCACCTTTGGCTGATAGACCATAAAAAATCCGTCATGCTCAATGGCATTCACAACTTTTGCACGCATCTGGTTCACAAAGTGCACCCTGCGTTCTATGTCGCTGGTAAAAACATGAGTCGCGTTCTTGCCGTGGGTTTTTGCCGAAGTCATGGCTATATCGGCATTGACAAACATCGAGCCCACGGTCGAATCCTGGTCAGAATTTGCCACCCCGATACTTACCGTCGTCTTTAGCGATTCTATACCCACAGTCATAGGCGTGTGGAAAATCTTGTGCACCTGCTCCACTTCCGGACTGTCTTCGGAAAGCATACGGCCCACCACATAGATTATAAATTCATCGCCACTAT
>CAMNHD010000107.1 GCA_946538875.1 uncultured Treponema sp. | reverse complement strand
GGAAGGCATCATCTACGGTCTTGACGAGAATACCGTAGAAGATCTTTCCATGGCGCTGCCAATTCCATTTATATCTTACGAGCACCTGAGCGAATGCAAGGAAGGTTCCCGCTGGCGCACCGGAATAGGACTCAGCACAATTGGTGTTCCAGAGATTATCGTTTTACCAAGTCTGTTTGTTACAGGAAGCACTGCTTTAATCTTCTCCCCGGAAAAAGCGAAATCCCGTCACGGAGAACTTAAACTGACAGGAGCTGTGGGAGGTATTTTCATCCCGTTCGGGCTAATCTTTATCCCCTTATACAATATTTCGCTTGAATTATGCACTGTTCCAGGGGAAAACGGCCTATACTTTGGAGTAGGACCAAGCGTAACGGGAATGCTTCCGTTCTGCAACTGGAACTATGGTGGTCCTGCCGGCGAAGCATTCTTTGGAATAAAGCTGTCTGTGGGATGGGTGTTCTAGACTGACCAAAAGAGTGACTGTCTGCACAATATGACCGGCTGACTATTCAAGCACTTGATAACCGCCGTATTCTGCCAAAAGCGAAATACGGTCCTGCACACCAAGAATCTTGAATATGACGCACATACGGTTTTTTACAGTGCCGATGGTCACTCCATACTGACGGGCAATCGCATCGTACTTAGTTTCCTGAAGGGCAAGGAGAACCCACTCCTTGTCACGCTGCTTGAGATCGGGATATTTGGACAAATCCAGAACATTGTTGCTTGCCACACGCCTGGTCGCACGGTTTGCATTGTTCCACAAGAGGACAAATATCATCACAAAGACCAGCAGGTAGGAAACAGTTTCCTTTACTGAATCAACAAAGGGTTCCACTCCAAAGCGCAGCCGCGAAAGCTGCAGGAGCACAAGGACAGAAACTGCAATCCCATAGCGGAGCATCTTTGACCTGTTCATCAGACCGCGTGCATACAGAGAGACTATACCAGCTATATAAAGACACACGCCTATCGGGTTTTCACGCCGGTCAAGGAAAACCACAGCCGCATACAGAAATGCGATGGAAGCCAAAACCTCAAGCTTGTGGGGCTTCCATATCAGAACTCCGAAAGCAATGCTGCATATACAGTTGAGCACAAAGTACACATAAAGAGGAAATTCCCCCTTGGGAACATCTGCGGAACCTAAAAAAAGAAAGGCATCAGTCAGGCTGCGGTACATAAGCACCAGTATGCCTCCACATGCAAGACACCTGACAAACAGATCGATTTTTTTATTTTTCATGGAACACCCCGCTCCTACCAGTATACCATCTTTTTCTGATTTATAAGGTGTGACTTTTTCGGAAATATCCTGTTATTTGAGTCAGGAAGAAGATTCCATACACCACGTCCTATAGTTCCGCATAAAAAAAAGCCTCCCTGCTTGGCAGAAAGGCTTCTGGGACATCTAGGACTTGAACCTAGGACCAAGGGATTATGAGTCCCCTGCTCTAACCAACTGAGCTAATGTCCCTTTTGGATTTAATGATTATAGCAGATTTTTTGCAGACGGGTCAAGAGTCCACCGGAAAAAATCCTTCAAAATCAATTTTTATAAAACTGATTCCCTTGGACAACAAGCGTTCGAAATCATTCTGTATTATCTTCGAATTCATTCAGTTTTAAAAAGTGAAAAAAAAATCAAAAAGTGGTTTCACTTTTTTTTATTTTATGATATACCTTTTAGTGGTGATTCACGTGGCTGGTTTTTATACGAAAACTTCTATAGTAGGTTCATGCAGAAGGTATTATCAGAATTTTCTATCAATCAGTCTGGATTTAAAATAGTGCAGGAAAAAAGTTTGGAATGTTAGTTCAATCTTATTTTATGCCGTCACTCCAGCATGTGCTTTCTGTTGTCGGCCAAAACTTCATACGCCTCCACCCAGAACTATCTGAAAAGGTTTTCATAGCTGTTCTGCCAATACTTATTTTTATGCTCATGGCAGCAATCCTGTACATTCTGCTTGGATCCAAGAACAACAAGCGTCTGCGCCGTCAGGTGAACGAAGACAGCCTTACCGGTCTGCTCACACTGACCGGTCTTGAGGAGTCGGCATCCCACCTGATGCGTCAGGCAAAGGGCGATACTTTTCTGCTAACAGAAATCAACGTCAGGGATTTTTCCTTTATAAACCGCATCTACGGCACCGCAAAGGGCGACTCTCTGCTTGTTTCAATAGCCACAATACTTTCCACCCACTTTGACAAAAAAAAGGCACTTCTGGCCCGTGGATATGCAGACAACTTCTACATTTTATCATGCGTCTCGGGTCAGGAAGCCTTTGCTCTTGACGAAATGGAGGCATGGTTGGCATATCTCCAGGAAGCAGCCTGCCGCATAGAAAACATCCACGTCATCATAAAGAGCGGAAATGTCGTCTTCAAGAACAATCAGCAGAGCTTCACAGACCTTAAGGACATGATTTCCAAAGCAGGTTACGCAAGACGTTCCACTCACGACAGCATGGTGGAGACCTTTGCCGTCTATGACGAAGGCCTTAAGACTCAGCGGGAAAATGAGGAGCATATAGAAAGCCGACTGGAAGCAGCCCTAAGGAATGATGAATTTGTGGTTCTCTACCAGCCAAAGGTCAATCTGAGCACTCAGAAAGTCGTAGGTGCAGAAGCTCTTGTCCGCTGGAAGAAAAGCGACAACACCTACGTTCCGCCGGACACGTTCATTCCTGTACTGGAAAAAAACGGGCTTGTCGGCAAGCTTGACATGTATGTTTATGAAAACGTTTTCGCATATCTCAAGCAGCTGAAGAGAAATTCCATCCCGGCAGTACCCATCTCCATGAACCTCTCACGGCTGAACTACAGCGCCATGGACCTTTTGTACAAGCTTTCAAACCTGCACAACAAATACGGCATTCCAAAGGAGCTTGTGGAGCTTGAAATAGAGGAACGCTTTGCAGGAGCCGGAGACGACTTTATCAGAGACTTGGCACACCGCCTGCACTCAAGCGGTTATATAGTAAGCATGGATGACTTTGGTTCAGGACAGTCCTCACTGAACATGCTGAGCGAAGTTCCCGTGGATGTGGTCAAATTCGACCAGGGCTTCCTGCGCCGTGCAGAATATTCCCAGGAATCACGCATAATTCTGGGCCACATGGTCAAGATGGTAAAGGAACTTGGAAAGACCGCACTCTGCGAAGGCGTGGAAACTGCAAACCATGTGAAACTCCTGAGGGAAATGGGCTGCGATATTGCACAGGGATTTTACTATTCACGTCCGCTGGAAGCAGAAGCCTTCAAGGAATTTCTCATCAAACACAGCTGAGTTTTCACAAAGGCTTCCTGGACCTCAGATTAGAGACTCAAGACTCACCCACACACATTGATTTTCCCCAGGGTAATTTTCCATAAAAATAACTTGACCATAAAGCTTTTTTTATCTAATTTTAAAAGCAGAGGATATTCCCCAAAGATTCCGAATATTCAGGAGACAATATGAAGACAAAATCTAAACTGGCATTGGTTTTAGGAGCTGCTGTAATTATTCTCACATCATTCAGCAGTTGCGGATACAACACAATGGTCGCAGAACGCGAGGCAGTCGTAAGCCAGTGGGCAAATGTGGAGACCCAGTACCAACGCAGGGCAGACCTTGTTCCAAACCTTGTGGCAACTGTCCAGGGCTATGCAAAGCACGAAAAAGAAGTCTTTGCAGCTGTGTCCCAAGCACGTTCAGATCTTGCCAATGCGATAAAAATTGACGGTTCCATCACCGACAACCCTGAAAAGCTTGCCGCTTTCCAAGAGGCGCAGACTAAATTGTCTTCAAGCCTTTCAAGACTGCTTGCAATTGCAGAAGCTTATCCTGAACTAAAGGCAAACCAGAATTTCCTTGATCTTCAGAGTCAGCTTGAGGGAACTGAAAACCGCATCGCAACAGAACGCCGCCGCTACAACGAAGTGGTGCAGAAATACAACTCCACCATACAGCAATTTCCAGGCATGATTACTGCAAAGCTGTTCCACTTTGCCCCCAAGTCATACTACAAGGCTGACGAAACTGCACAGACAGCACCAACAGTCTCGTTCGACTAAGCGCCCGGACAGTCAGTTAGGCAAGGATCCGTCCAATGAAATACAAGACCATGATAAAAAACATTTCCCTAAAGGAAAGCGACTTTGAAGAAATCAAGCAGGCCGTTGCACAAGTGGAAAGTGTAACAGACGGTGAGATTGCCCTCGCCATAACTGCGGAAAGTTCCTCATACGCTTTTTGGGAACTGGCCGCCGCACTAGTCACTTCGCTTGCACTGCTGTGCTGCCTGCTGCCTCTGGCGCCTCAGATTTACACTTGGCTGGGAACGATTTTCTGGGCTGTACACCCCTGGTATCTGGTAGCCTTTTACCTGACAGCATGCGGCATAACCACTGTCCTGCTCTATTTTCTATACAACATCCCGTGGTTCGACTCGCTTGTAATTCCGCGCCGCGAACAGCTTAAAGCCGTAAGCCAAAAGGCAATGAGGCACTTTGCCCAGAGCGGCGTCTACTGCACAAGGGAGCACACCGGCGTCCTGATTTTTGTCTCATGGTTTGAACGCGAAGTAAGGATTATTGCAGACAAGGGGCTTCACGAAAAGATTTCCAACGACATGTGGACCCTTATCTCTGATGAAATAAGCGACTGCTTTGCAAAAGGCAGGGTCAAGGAAGGATTTCTGCTTGCGGTAAACCGTTGCGGTTCACTCCTGGCAGAGAACTTTCCGGCTCACAAAGATAATCCCAACGAACTTCCCGACGGACTTGTTGTACTGGAGGACGACTGATGGCAAAGAAAAAAAGCAATCCGCTTCCATTCTTTCTGGCGGTGTTTCTCTTTATTGCTTTTGTAGGAGTAAAGCAGCTCAGTTCCCAAAAGAGCATTTCAGCTCCGCAGAGAGACGGGAACAGCATGGAATCACTTGTGCGGGAATACTACAAGGCAGGACTCAATCGTTCGGAAAACCCGGACAATATTATCCAGGCTTCAGACGAAACCACCCCGGCAGGCAGTTTCTACAGCAGCACCGCAGGATACGGACAGGAATACACAAGGGACAAACTTGGGCTCTACAACCTGAGCGGTCCTGTGGTTGACACAGCACACCTTCTAAACAAACAGCAGTTTGAATCCCTGGACAATTTTCTGCGGGATCTGGACAGTCATACCGGAACACAGATTGCCGTTCTGACCGTCAACTCCCTGGAAGGAATGTCCATAGAAGATTTTTCCCTCTACCATGCAGAAAAATGGCAGCTTGGGCAAAAAGACAAAGATAACGGAGCCTTGCTTGTTGTTTCGCTGAATGACAGGGAACTCAGGATTGAAACCGGTTACGGCACAGAAGCAGTCCTTACCGATGCAAAATGCGCCAGAATCATAAGAAATATTCTTGTTCCAAAGTTTCAGGCAGGAAAATACGGTTCAGGCATAACAGAAGCCGTAAAAACCATGGCAGGAATCATCACCGAAGATCCTTCTCTTGTCTCCAGCGAAATGGACAGGCTCACCGTCAACAAGAGCAGTTCAAGCCCAAGGGCCGGAATTCCCGCGGCAGTAATCACCTGGATTGTAATTATCGTCCTGATGATAATCATAAACAGATTTACCGGCGGTATCGGGGGCGGAACCGGCTCTGGTTACCACCACTCATCCTTTGGCGGAGGAAGAAGTGGAGGCGGACACTTTGGCGGTGGCGGACACTTTGGCGGAGGCGGCGGACACTTTGGGGGCGGCGGTGCTTCCGGCCACTGGTAAAACCACCCGGGCAAATCCTTTAGAGCCGTGATGTCAATTCCACAGAAAAGACCCACGGATTTTCGTGGATTTCACGGGCAAACTTATACCCAAGAGAAATTCCCGGCAATGCAAACTGCTTCAGTGCATCCGTGTTGCCGGTCGCATCCAGGAAGAGTGCAAGCTTTAAGCAGTCACGGTAATCCGAAGTGCTTAAGGCTTTTAAATCCTCTGCAATCCTGAACAGTTCAAAGTTATCATTATAATGCACAAGCCAGCCCTCATAGCCAAGGGTAAGACTTATCCTCCTGAAATACACCGGAACTACGGCAAAGCCCTTTTGAATCTCCATGCTGAACAGAAGGGTTTCAGCGGCAAAGTCAAGAAGCCGGTTGTCAGAAGGTATG